>JBMNUI010000045.1:0-17238 GCA_050946195.1 Eubacteriales bacterium | reverse complement strand
CCGAGCCCGACGATGATTTTTTTGCAACCGCGCCGGGCTGCGTCGAGTATCAGCTCGCCGACGCCGTATGTTGTGGTGAGTAGGGGGGTTTTCCGCTCTCCGACAAGCGGCAGTCCGGCGCAGGCCGCCATCTCGACAACTGCGATCCTGCCATCCGGGAGTCTTCCGTAAAATGCGTCGAGCTTCTCAAAATAAGGCCCTATGACCTGCAGTCTTATTTTCTTCCCGCCGAGTGCCGCAAGGAAGCAGTCTACGCTTCCTTCGCCGCCGTCGGCCACCGGGATGCACACCACCTCGCACTCAGGAAAGACCGAAAGAATCTCGGCCCGGCAAATCTCGCAGTTTTCAGCCGAGGACATGGTGCCTTTGAACGAGTCGGGAATGACGATTATCTTTTTCATTAATGCATTTTCCTGTTTATTGTGCTTAATAACAGTATAGAACCTCCGGTTAATTCTGTCAATATGTTCGGTTTTTCGGAAATTCAGAATTTGCTATTGACAAACTTTTTTGTCTATGTTATAATGTGGCACAAACCGTTGAGAAAGAGCAAGTACCAGGGAGTGAAGCTGGCACAGAGAGCCGCCGGTGGTGAGAGTGCGGCGCAGGGTCGCCTTGGGAATGGGCTTTCGAGGGCGAGCCGAACCGGAGAAATCCGCAGTAAGCGAGCCGGAGAGCGGCGCTCCGTTAACAAATGCCAGCATATAGCCGTGTGGCCGTATGCGCAGAGCGGGCGCAAAAAGCGCCAAGCCGGGTGGCACCGCAGGGATTTTATATCTCCTGTCCCAGCACAAAATGTTTGGGACAGGAGTTTTTGTTTGCTTCCTTTCCCAACGGAAAATTCAGAAAGGAGACACAACAATGTCAAAGTCACAGTCAATCCCCTACAAGATTTATCTGTCCGAAAACGAGATTCCGAAGTATTGGTACAATATCCGCGCCGACATGAAGCAAAAGCCGGCGCCGATGCTCAATCCCGCAACCCTGCAGCCGATGACCGCCGAGGAGCTTTCGGTGGTGTTCTGCGAAGACCTTGTTGCGCAGGAGCTGAACAACGACGACAGGTATATCGAAATCCCCGAAGAAATTCAGAACTTCTACAAGATGTATCGCCCCTCGCCGCTGATCAGGGCATATTGCCTTGAGCAAAAGCTTGGTACCCCGGCGCATATCTACTACAAATTCGAGGGCAACAACACCTCGGGCAGCCACAAGCTCAATTCGGCTGTAGCCCAGGCCTATTACGCCAAAAAGCAGGGGCTCAAGGGAGTTACAACCGAGACCGGAGCCGGGCAGTGGGGCACCGCGCTGTCGATGGCCTGCTCGTACTTCGGGCTTGACTGCAAGGTGTTCATGGTCAAAATCAGCTATGAGCAGAAGATTTTCCGCCGCGAGGTGATGCGGACTTACGGCGCGACCGTAACGCCGTCACCGTCGGATCAGACCAAGGTAGGGCGCGAGATGCTTGAAAGATTCCCGGGCACAACCGGATCTCTTGGCTGTGCGATCTCCGAGGCGGTCGAGGCCGCCGTCACAACCCCGGGCTACCGCTACGTGTTGGGCAGCGTGCTCAACCAGGTGCTGTTGCACCAGTCGGTAATCGGCCTTGAATGCAAGACGGCGCTCGACAAATACGGAATAAGGCCGGATATAATCATAGGCTGCACCGGCGGGGGTTCTAACTTCGGCGGGCTGATAGCCCCCTTTGTGGGCGAGAAGCTGCACGGCGAGGCCGACTACAGGATTATTGCGGTCGAGCCGGTTTCCTGCCCGACCTTCACCCGCGGGAGATTCGTATATGACTTCTGCGACACCGGAATGGTCTGCCCGCTGGCCAAAATGTACACCCTCGGTTCGGGCTTTATCCCGGCGCCCGACCATGCCGGCGGTCTCCGCTATCACGGCATGAGCACGGTTCTCTCGCAACTCTACCACGACGGGGTCATCGAAGCGCGTGCCGTGAAGCAGACCTCGGTGTTTGAGGCGGCCGAGTACTTCGCGCGTGTTGAGGGTATCCTGCCTGCGCCCGAAAGCAGTCATGCCATACGCGCGGCTATCGACGAGGCGATAAGGTGCCGCGAGACCGGCGAGGCCAAGACCATCCTGTTTGCCCTGTCGGGAACCGGATACTTCGATATGACAGCCTACGAAAAGTACCACGAAGGCAGAATGACGGATTATATCCCCACCGACGAGGAGATTGAACGGAGTTTCGCCGGAATTCCGGATGTTAACCTCTGATTGATGGGGGCGGATGTCTTAGTTTCGTCCAGAACCGAAAGTTGCGGGGCATCGCCCCGCAACCTTCATTTTTTCGTCTTTTTATTATTTCCGATCGCGCTTGCAACAGCGCCGAAGACCAGTGCCGCGACCGGCCAGACAATCCAGGTTATACCCCAGTCGCCGCTGATAAAGCTCCAGAGCAGGTATCCTGCAACCACAACCGGCCAGTATATGCCGCCGATTGTCTTGATAAGCCTGTTCTGCTCAACCGCCCGGGGGCTGTACTCCCCGTCTTTGAGAAGACGGTCATAGCTCGCCTTTACAGTACCCGACCTGACAAAAAGGTAAACGGCAAGCGCTACTATTGAAAGCAGCAGGGCTACGAACAGAACAAGAACAAATTCGGATGCACCTGCCACACCCGCGATAATAAGCGGAAGCGGGCTGATAATGCAGAGGATCACGCCGGCGGCAACGCAAAGAGTGAACCTGCCCATATAAGCGTCCCGCTTTTCCTTGACGATACCGACGACGCCGTATTCAAGTTCAAAATCGCTGTCCTTTAAGTATTTGAAGCGTCGAAGACCCATCTCGCTGTAAATGAATATTGCCACCGCCACAGCAATAAGCGTCAGCAGCACCGCAATGCCGATTCCCGCTGCCGCGCCCGAGCTGATAAGCGCGCCAGGGAGCGCCGAATAACCTGCAAGGAGGATCAGCAGAACCGGCGAGATTATGCAGAGCACAACTCCGAGTCCTATCTGCCGCCCCTGAATGGCGCTCTTTTTTATAAAATCGTTTGCTTCCGAGACCGACACGCGCGCCCGCTTGTCGGTTTCGTCCCGGTCGGTGTACTCGATCTCCTCGATATCATCTTTGAGCAGGTAGTCGGTACTCACCCCGAAGATGGCTGACAGCTCGAGAATTTTGTTGATGTCGGGTATGCTTGCCGCGCTTTCCCATTTGGATATAGACTGCCTTGATACGTTCAACTTTTCGGCCAGCTCCTCCTGTGAGAGGCCGCTTTTTTTCCTGAGATTTAAAATTTTGTCTGCAAGGATCAATGATATACCCCCCGATGTTATTTATTCAGCCGGCAGCGCCGCGCTGTGAGATAATGATAGCTCATCCTGCGGTTGCAGACAACCAACCCGGCTTGGAAATTGCGCAACCGGCGGTTGCAATTTACGTGTAGTTGCGGTAAACGTAGTCGCAATCGTTGATAGAGCCGGTTCTGCTTGTCCCAAGAGCGGTTATGAGTATGTATTTTTTGCCCTCTTCGGACACCCCGTATGTGGCAAGGCAGTATTTGGCTTCTTCGGTATATCCGGTTTTAACTGCGGTGACCGTTACCTTGCCGAAAGTAGTGGTTGTCATGCGTGAAAATCCTGTATTGTACAGGGTTATGCCGTTTGGATGCTGCGTGGTCTTTGAGGAGGTATAAGATTTTGTCGAGAGAACCTGCGCGACAAGCGGGTTTTCCATGGCATAGGCCATAATCGCCGCAATTTCGCGCACCGTCGAATAATGCTCGGAGTGGTGCAGACCGCTGGAGTTGGCAAAACGGGTGGAGGTGAGCCCGAGCTCCTCGGCTTTTTTGTTCATGAGCTTGGCGAACTCGGCCTCCGAGCCGGCAACGTATATCGCCAGCGCGCTTGTCGCGTCGGCGCCCGAGGGCAGGGCTGCGCCGTACATTAAATCCAGAATGGTAACCGTTTCCCCTACCGCAAAGCCGGCAGTCGACGCCCCCTCGCGGAATGCATAGTCGATTATGCTCTGAGTTATCGTAAAAGTGGCATTAAGGTCGTCGATCATTTCGGCGGCGACAATCAGGGTCATTACCTTTGTCATGGAGGCGGGGTAAATCTTATAGTCGGCGCGATAGGAGGCCAGCACGGTGTTGCTATCAAGGTCGACTAAAACAGCGTTTCCGGCATTCAGTCCGGATTTGTCTATGAGCTTTGTTTCTTCGGTTGTTTTTGGTATGTAGTCGTGCGTGGGGACCGGTACATCTGGACTTGTGGTCTCGGGTGTGTCCGAGGTGTCCGGCGTGTCGGAGGTTTCGGCAGCATGTGAGGTTGTCTCGGGGTGTGTGGTATCGGTATTTACGCTTGTCCCGGGTGTGCCGGTAGTCTCCGAAGTTTTTGTGTTTGCCCCCGGCAGGTCCTCGGCGCCCTGATTTGCCGTGGTTACCCATACGGCGGTTGACTCTGGCAGGGTGGTATCGCCGGTATCATTCGGGGTGCCGACCTCACCCGGCCTGTCAAGAACAGACAAAAAAACAGATAAAACAAAAAGAAGCGCAAACGATGTGAGTATTATCAGCTTTTTTATGTATAAGTCTTCGCGGTTTTCATTGCCGCGCTTTTTTACTTCCCACATTGAACCACCTTTATGAGAGATTTTCTATTGTTGCAATTTTATCATAAGTCAAGCGATATTTCAATATCAATCCAAAAATTGACAAACCCTTGGAGCACCGCTTGATTGCGCGCTTTTTCCGTGTTATAATATAATAAATAGCAGGAAATGCAGAAATTATGCCGTGCGGCTGCCAATGTACGGCAGGCGAGGAGCCGATGTGAAAAAAATAAAAAACCCGGAGTTTTAGAAAAAAATGCCGGATAGTGAAAACTCATCCGGCTTCTGGAATCTCAAGGAAGGAACCCGATAAATGAGGATAATAAAATACATTAAAAACAAATGGCAGGCGTGGCGCTCCGGCGAGCTCGGAGAGGACCGCAGCACGCTGCGCGAGACCCGCGGGATCTTTGGTGCGGGGGCGGAGCGGCGCGCCTTCCGCCTGGCGTCTGTTGTAATCCCGCTTGTACTGGCGGTATTCTGCCTTGTATATTGGGTAATTTGCCTGATTGCGGCCGGAGGAGCAATTGACATGCTCTGGATCTGGCCGGCAGCGGTCCTCTTTTTTGGTTTGTGTAGCCTGTTTACCGCAGGGCGGCGGCCTTTTGTCAGGTTGCGGCGCGTGATGTGGCTGCGGATTACCATTGCCGCCATGATTGCCGCGCTTATCTGTGCCTTTATAGTTGTCGAGTGCCTTGTTATCTCGGGCATGAACGAGACGGGCGAGCCGGGGCTTGATTATATAATAGTCCTCGGGGCGCAGGTGCGGGGCACAACCCCTTCTTTTGCACTGTACTGGCGGATTGAGCGGGCGTATGAATACCTGAGTGAAAACCCGAATACCGTCGCGGTGGTCGCGGGCGGGCAGGGAAGCGGCGAGGATATAAGCGAGGCCGAATGCATGAGGCGCGAGCTGACCCGGCGCGGGATTGCTGAAGAGCGCATAATAATTGAGGATAAGTCCACGTCAACTAAAGAAAATATCTCCTTCAGCCTTGAGAAAATCGACAAGACCGCTAAAATCGGGGTGGTCACGAACAATTTCCATGTCTGGCGGGCGACAAGGATTGCGCGCCGTGCGGGGGCTGAAAACGCCGTGGGAATTGCGGCACCCTATCGCAACGTGCTGATTATTCATTACATGGCGCGCGAGTTCTTTTCGGTGGTTGCAAACAGTTTAAGCGGGAATATGTAGGGATTTTATTTGTTTATTGCTTTGCTCGCACAAAGAAATGCGCTCAGGGGGAAACCTATGGTTTCCGCCCTGAGAATCCCCTTCCTTTTGCCGCTGGCGAAGTGAATTTAATAGGATACAGTTCAGCAGGGATATCATAGAGCTCAATTATCGGATTTAAGCGAACATCGCGGCGGGTTTTGGATCATAAAAAAGCTCGCCATAAAGGCACTGGTTGCCAAAGTTGAGCATTTTCGAGCGGAGCAAACGTCAAAATCAACGGGAGTTTGCCGGAAAACTGTTAGCAGAAAAGCGCGGGATGTAGGTCCCGCGCTTGAAAATTTTACGTTGAATGAGGTGTGGAGCAGTGCCCGAGCATTTATGACCTGATTTTGAGTCCCAGTTTGTATTCGAGAGCCCGGAGGATTTTGGCGATGAATTTATCCACGTCCTCGGGCATCAGCTCGCGGTCCTTCGGGGTGAAGGTGAGGGTAAAGGCCATGCTCTTCATGCCCTCGCCGACCTGCGCGCCGCGGTAGACGTCAAACAGCCTGACACCACTCACTTCGCGGCAAGCTGAATAGATAACCTCCTCAATCTGCCCGCAGGTCATGTCCTCGGGCGCCACCAGCGCCAAATCTCGCCTGATATCCCGGAAGGGCAGAACCGGCGAGTAGACCAATTTGTTGTCAAAGAGTGCTGAGAGCTTGCGGTAATTGATCTCGCCGAGGTATGCATTTACGGTTATCTCGTTTTCCTCGGCAATATCATAGGCCAGCTGGCCGAAGTAGCCTATCTCCTCGCTCTGGCAGAGGACTTTTGCGGTGGCTCCGGGGTGCAGGTATGGCTTTGTGGTTTTCTCGTAGGTGAACTTTATCCTGAATGCTTCGGCTATGCTCTCGAGCACGCCCTTGGCGGTGAAGAAGCTCTCGTCCCCGCCGGTGTCGTACATGCCGAATCCCACCGTCGGAACCTCATCCGGCAGCCCCTCGCCCTTCGGCACAAAAATATTGGCAAGTTCGTATATCCTGACAGAATCGTTACCCCGCTTTGCGTTGTGAGAGAGGATTCTAACCACCGTCGGCGCCAGCGTCGTCCGCATTATCGAGTATTTTTCGCTGAGCGGATTTGATATGCGGATGGCATTCCGCTCGGGGGCGTCGGGCGGGAAGCGCAGCATATCAAGCTCGGCCGGCGAGGTGAAGGAGTAATTCATCATCTCGTGAAAGCCTATGGCGCACATGAGATTTTTGAACTTGACGGTATTCTGCTGTTCGCGGTTGTACCCCCCGCAGGTTATCGCCGCGCTTGGCATGAAGCGCGGGACAATATTTTCGTAACCGTATATTTTAATGACGTCCTCGGCAAGATCGGCCGCGCTGCCTTCGATGTCAAGGCGGTAGGGCGGCGCTGTAGCGGTGATTTTATCCCCGTCGGTTTCAACATCGTAGTTCAGCCGACGCAGGATTCCGACAATGGTGTCGGCCGGAATTTCAATGCCGAGCACGTCGTTGATGGCCTTTATCGTGGTCTCAATCCGAGTCCGGGGCTTGTCCGGCTCGGCCTGCACGTCAAGGTCGGTGGCGCTGATTGTACCGCAGCCGAGCTCCTCTATCAGATGCAGCGCGCGGTCCATGGCGAGCCGGGTCGTGTATTCGTCAACCCCCTTTTCAAACCGGCGGGAGGAGTCCGAACTCTGGCCCAGCGCCCGCGAGGTGCGCCGGATATTGCCGCGCTCGAATTTTGCCGCCTCGAAGAGCAGTTCGCGGGAGTCGTCCGAAATCCCGCTCTCAAGCCCGCCCATGATTCCGGCCAGCGCCACAGGCCGCTCGGCATCGCAAATTACAAGGTTTTCTTCTGTGAGCTTAAATTCCTTCTCGTCAAGCGTGACAATGCGCTCGCCGGGTCTTGCGCGGCGCACCACAATCCTGCGGCTGCGAAGTTTTGCGAGGTCAAAGGCGTGCATCGGCTGGCCGAGTTCGAGCAGCACATAGTTTGTGATGTCCACAATATTGTTAATGGGGTTGATACCGCACATGATGAGCCGCCTGCGCATCCAGACCGGCGACCTCTCGATTTTTATATCCCTGACATAATGGCCGATATACCTCGGGCAGAGGTCGGGCGCGCTGACGCTGACCTTGATGCTGTCGTCATTGGCGGCCGGTATTGTCCTGTAGCTCATGTCGGGGGTGTTCAGATTGCGGTCGAGCAGGGCCGAGAGCTCGCGCGCGACACCGTATGCGCACTGGCAGTGGGGGAGGTTTGCGGTGACCGAAATATCCCAGGCCTCATCGTCAAGTCCGAGATACTGCTTTACGTCTGTCCCCGGGGCAAGGTCGCTCGGCAGCTTCATGATGCCGTTCACCCTCGCGCCGTCGTACCAGTCGTCGTCAATCCCCAGCTCCTCGCCCGAGCAGAGCATGCCGTTTGAAATAACCCCGCGCAGCTTTCCGGGCTTTATGGTGATGACCTCGGGGTCGGAGGTGGTGTCGCCTTTTTTGCGTGCATAGACGGTAGCTCCGGGGAGAGCCACCGGCACGCAGTCGCCGGCGCTGACATTCTGCGCGCCGGTCACCACCTGTATGTCTCGGCCGCGCTCGCCGCAGTCGAGCAGGCAGACAAACATGTGGTCGGAGTCGGGGTGCCGCTCAATATGCGTGACAATGCCGGCGTAAACCCCCGAAATGTCGGGTGATACCGGTTTTTTTTCCTCGACCTCAAGGCCGCAGGAAAACAGGCTGTCCTCTATTTTTTCCAAAGAGACTCCGCCAAGGTCCACAAGCTCGCGGAGCCAGCTTATAGGCAGATACATATCCTTCCTACTCCTTATCTGAACTGCGACAGGATGCGCACGTCGCCGTCATAGAAAAGCGAAATATTGTTAATGCCGTATTTGAGCATCGCGATTCTCTCAAGCCCGAGACCGAAGGCCAGCCCGGTCCACTCGTCGGGGTCAAGCCCGCAGTTGACGATAACCCGCCGGTTGACCACCCCGGCGCCGAGAATTTCAATCCAGCCGGTGCCCTTGCAGAGCCGGCAGCCCGCGCCACCGCACTCAAAACAGCTCACGTCGACCTCGACGCTCGGCTCGGTGAAGGGGAAGTACGAGGGTCGGAAGCGTGTTTTTGCATCGCTTGAGAACATATTTTTCGCCATTATATCGAGCAGGCCGTGCAGGTCGCAGAGCGACAGTCCCCGGTCGATTACAAGCCCCTCCATCTGCTGGAACATCGGGGAATGGGTGGCGTCGTCGTCGCGCCGGAAGGTGCACCCCGGGCTTACCACCTTGAAGGGCGGCTTTGTGGTCTCCATCATGCGTATCTGCGCCGGCGAGGTCTGGGTGCGGAGCAGCAGATCTTCGTTGATGTAGAAGGTGTCCTGCTTGTCACGTGCCGGGTGGTCGCGCGGGGTGTTGAGCGCCGTGAAGTTGTGGTAATCGTCCTCGATTTCGGGCCCCTCATATACAATAAAGCCCATGCCCGAAAAAATGCGGACCAGCTCCTCGCGCACCAGCGTCACCGGGTGGAGTGTGCCGACCCGCCGGAACTCGGCAGGCATAGATATATCGAGTGTTTCTCGGGCATAGCGCTCTTCAAGCTCTTTTACGGCAAGCTCTGCCTCGCGGCTGTCGAAAACCTCTTCGGCCCAGTTCTTCAGCTCATTGATAATCCTGCCGGCCTCGGGACGCTCTTCCTTGGGGAGGCTGCCCAGCAGCTTGAGCAGCGCCGGTATCTCGCCCGAGCGGCTTAAGTATTTGGAGCGGACCTCCTTCAGCCCGGCGACAGTGGACACGTCAGCCAGGCTCCTCTCGATTTCCGCCTTTATACGCTTGGCTTTTTCCTTCATAAATAAACTCCGTTTGCGGCAGCCGGAGCTGCCTGTATATGCTTCAGATTATACTATGTAATGTTACCACAAGGTCCTGCTTTTGTCAATAGCGCCGGGGCTGGGCGGTATGTCCGCGTGTAGGATTACAAAAAAGTGTTACAACAAAAATCATGATATAAGTCTTGACAACTCCTTCATTTCCTGCTATAATTATGGTGGAAAAAGTGAATAAATTCCCTTATCCGCGACTGGCGTAACACAGAAATAACTGTGGTGGAACGGATAAGGAAAGAGCCGAACGCCTGGGCAGATTTTATCACTCCGATAATCTGCCCGGGCGTATTTTTTACTCTTGTGGCGGCAAAATATCATTGATATTCTGTCGCAATTTTTCGGATGATGTTTCCTATTTATGCAAGAGGAGGAGAAAAAGATGGACGCATGGAGAAATTTTAACCGGGGCGACTGGTGTGAGAAAATCGACGTTTCGGATTTCATACGAAGAAATTATACCCCCTACTACGGCGACGCATCCTTCCTTTCGGGCCCGACCGAGCGGACAAAGAAGCTCTGGGAGCATGTCAAAATGCTGCTGAAAATCGAGCGGGAGCGGGGCGGCGTCTTTGACGTCGATACCACCCGCGCCTCCTCGATTTTAAGCTACGGGCCGGGCTATATCATGAAAGGTACCGATATTATCCTGGGGCTGCAGACCGAAAAGCCGCTGGTCCGCCCCCTCAACCCCTTTGCGGGCTTTCGCAACGCCGAGCAGGCCTGCCGCGCCTACGGCTACGAAATCGACGAGCGGGTGCGGCATGAGTTCTCATACCGGACGACACACAATCAGGGTGTTTTCCGGGTCTATACCGACACCATGAGAAAGGCGCGGCACGCGGGAATCCTCACCGGCCTGCCCGATGCATACGCCCGCGGGCGGCTTATCGGCGACTACCGCCGGCTGCCGCTCTACGGCATGGACCGCCTGATTGCCGAAAAGCAGCGCGACCGCCAGATTATCGGCGAGCGGGACATGACCGGCGAGAACATCCGCCTGCTCGAGGACATCGCGCGGCAGCTTGAGTTCATGAACGCCCTGATAGAGATGGCCGCCCGGTACGGCCGCGACATCAGGCGGCCGGCCGAGAACGCCTATGAGGCGGTTCAGTGGCTCTACTTTGCATACCTCGGCGGACAGAAGGAGCAGAACGGCGCCGCCAACAGCATCGGCAGAATCACCGCCTTCCTCGACATCTATTTCGAGCGCGACATGAAGGAGGGCACGCTCGACGAAGCTCACGCGCAGGAGCTTATCGACGACCTTGTCATCAAGCTGCGGCTGATACGCCACCTGCGGACCCCCGAGTACAACGAGCTCTTTGCCGGCGACCCGGTATGGGTGACGGTATCCGAAGGCGGCACCGGGATCGACGGCAGAACCCTTGTCACGAGAACCAGCTACCGTATGCTCAACACGCTCTACAACCTGGGTCCCTCGGCCGAGCCCAACATCACGGTGCTGTGGTCGAGAAACCTGCCCCGCCCCTTCAAGGAGTTCTGCGCGAAGGTCACGCTTGACACCAATGCAATACAATACGAAAACGACGATTTGATGTGCTCGATATTCGGCGACGACTACGCGATATCCTGCTGTGTCTCGGCGCTCCGCGAAGGCCGTGAGATGCAGTTCTTCGGCGCGCGCTGCAACCTGCCGAAGGTGCTGCTCATGGCGCTCAACGGCGGGCGGGATGAAATCGAAGGGGTGCAGATAGGCCCGGTCGGCGAGGTCTTCCCCGAGGGTGTGCCGCTTGACTATGACAAGGTTGTCGAGAGCCTTAAGTTCTACCTGTCGTGGTTGGCAAGGCTTTATGTCAACACAATGAATGTCATCCATTACATGCACGACAAGTACGCCTACGAGCGGCTGATTATGAGCTTCCACGACACCGAGCCGAACCGCCTGATGGCCTTCGGCGTCAGCGGACTCTCTGTGCTGGCCGACTCGCTCAGCGCGATAAAATATGCCAAAGTCACCCCGATAAAGGACGAGCGCGGGCTTATCACCGACTTTGTAACCGAGGGCGATTTCCCGAAATTCGGCAACGACGACGACAGGGTGGACAGCATCGCCGCATGGATAACCGAATACTTTTACAACGAACTCAAAAAAACATCGGCCTACCGCGGCGCCAAGCATACCCTCTCTGTCCTGACCATCACCTCAAACGTGGTTTACGGAAAAAAGACCGGCAACACGCCCGACGGCCGGCGAGCCGGCGAGCCCTTTGCGCCGGGCGCCAATCCGATGCACGGGCGTGAGCTGGAGGGCGCGCTTGCCTCGCTCAACTCGGTGGCTAAAATTGACTACAACTTCTGCCGCGACGGGATTTCAAACACCTTCTCGGTAATCCCCGGAACACTCGGCTCCAACACCGCCGAGCGGGCAGAAAAGCTGGCGGCAATTCTTGACGGGTACTTCGCGCAGAACGCGCACCACCTCAACGTCAACGTGCTCAACCGCCAGATGCTTGTCGACGCCATGAACGACCCGACGCTTTACCCCAACCTCACCATCCGGGTCTCGGGCTATGCTGTGAACTTCAACAAGCTCTCGCGCGACAAACAGCTCGAGGTTATCTCCCGTACCTTCCACGACAGAATGTAACTGCTGCTTTGGGGCTCCGCCCCCAACCCTCGCCGGGGGCTCTGCCCCCGGACCCCCGCCAAAGGAACTTTTTGAAAAAGTTCCTTTGGAATCTTCAAAAACTTTCAGAACATGAGCACGACAGAAAGCATTGCTTTCAACTGTTTCCCATTCGGAGGGTAAGCCCATGATTGTGCATTCGATAGAGTCTTTGGCGGCGCTTGACGGCGAGGGGCTGCGCTGCGCGATATTCCTTGCCGGCTGCCCGATACGCTGCGCCTATTGCCACAACCCCGATACATGGGACCCCCGTGCCGGCAAAGAGTACACTCCCGAGGAGATGTTCCGCAAAATCAAAAGATACGAGCCCTACTTCCGTGCCGCCGGCGGCGGGGTCACCTTCAGCGGCGGCGAGCCGCTCCTGCAGGCCGGCGAAATTGTCAGGCTCGGCAGGCTGCTTGCCGACGAAAATATATCCTACACCATAGACACGAGCGGCTGTGTGGAACTTGACGAAGATGTCAAGGCCGCATTACGCGGCGCGGGGCTTGTCATATGCGACCTGAAATTCCCGGACGCAGAGACTTTCAAAGAGTATACAAGCGGCGATTTTTCGCGGGTTTTGAAGTTTTTCGACTTCCTTGCGTCCGAAAAAACCAGGACCTGGGCGCGGACGGTGATTGTCCCGGGCATAAATGATAAGGAGGAGGATCTCGACCGATATCTCAAGGTCCTGCGCCCCTATGTCGACGCCGGCGCGGTTGAAAAATACCAGCTGCTCGGATTCCATACGATGGGATTTTTCAAATACGAGAAACTCGGCATAAAAAACCGGCTTGAAAATATCCCGGCGCTGTCTCCCGAGCGCCTCTCAGAGCTGCAAAAGTATGTCAACGACCGGCTGAAAACCCCGAGTCTTGCAATGCTATAAAAGACGCCTCGTCACATGCCTGACGGGGCGTTCTTTTTTATCATCCTACTATACTATATGCTTATGGCAGCCGGCGCGGGATGTGGGGGCCCGTGCTGCAATATTTGTGACAGGTAAAGGCTTTAAAAGTTTTTGGGGATTTTTGGGGTGTGGGGCGGAGCACCACGAAGAAAAGCGGGGGCAGCGCCCCCGGAAGAAAACTACTCTATTCCATTATTTCCGACATTCCAGAGCGAGGCATACAGCCCTCCCCGCTCGAGAAGCTCGTCATGCGTGTCGCGCTCGACTATACCCTCGTCGGTGATGACCAGTATTTCGTCGGCCCGGCGGACGGTGGTCAGACGGTGGGCGACTACTATCGTGGTCCGCCCCCGGGCGAGCTGCTCGAGGCTCTTTTGAATTGCCGTCTCGGTGGCGGTGTCAAGCGCCGAGGTAGCCTCGTCAAGGATTAGTATCGGCGGGTTTTTGAGGAAGACCCGGGCAATTGAGACGCGCTGCTTCTGCCCGCCCGAGAGCTTGACGCCGCGCTCGCCTACGATAGTATCATAACCATCAGGCAGGGATTTTATAAACTCGTCGATATTGGCGAGCTTTGCCGCCCTCTCGACCTCCTCGTGCGTGGCGTCGGGTCTGCCGTAGGCGATATTGTCATATATCGTGGCGTTGAAAAGAAATACGTCCTGCGCGACAATCCCGATGTTTCGCCTGAGCGACGCGCGGGTAAATTCGCGGATGTCCCGCCCGTCAATCTTCACCGCCCCGCAGCTTATTTCATAAAACCGGGGAATCAGGTGGCATATCGTGGTTTTGCCGCCTCCCGACGGCCCGACAAGCGCCAGAGTCTTCCCGGCACCAACCGAAAAGCTGATGTCGTGCAGCACCTGCTTGCCGTCGTCATATGAAAAACCGACCCTGTCAAACTCGATGTCGCCCCTGACATTTTTGATGTCGACCGCCCCCGGCGTGTCGGCCTCGGGAGAGGCGTCCATAATCTCACAGAAGCGCTTAAAGCCGGTCATACCGTTCTGGTATTGTTCGACAAACGAAATAATGCGCCTCACCGGGTTGAGGAAAACGCCGATATACAGGACAAAGGCAGTAAAATCGGCGATGTCGATTTTGCCGTAAAAGACGAACAGCCCGCCGGCCACATACATGACCACCTGCAGAAAATCGCTGATGAAGGTGGTCCCGGTGTGAAATTCGCCCATCGCCTGATATGCCTTTCTCCGGGCCTTGACGAAGCGGCTGTTGCCCCCCTCAAACTGTTTGCTCTCGTATTTCTCATTGGTATATGCCCGCGAGACACGGATTCCCGATATGCTGTTCTCAAGGGCGGCGTTCACCTCGCCTATCTGCACCCGCGCCTCGGTGAAGGCTTCGCTCATCTTTTTGCGCTTGAATATTGCAAAGACAATCATGACCGGCAGAGAGGCAAAAACAATTAGGGTCAGCGGCAGGTAAATGGTTGCCATTATAACAAATGAACCGACCAGCAGCACAAGCGAAATAAACACATCCTCGGGGCCGTGGTGCGCCAGCTCCGAAACATCCATCAGGTCATTGATAATCCGTGACATTATCGTGCCGGTCTTGTTGTTGTCGAAATAGGAGAGAGGCAGAGTCTGCAGGTGGCCAAAGACATCCCGGCGCATATTTGCCTGCATCCTGACACCCATGACGTGACCGTAATATGAGACGAAGTAATTCAGCCCCATCTTGACAAGATACAGCCCGAGCAGCACTGCCGCCCATATTACGAGCTCTCTCAGCATCTGCTCGGGTATGTAGACCTTTATCATCTGCCTTGTTATCATCGGGTAGAACAGATCGCAGGCCGCCAGCGCCAGCGCGGCCACCATATCGGCGACAAAAAGTGCGAGAAAAGGCTTGTAATACCGGATAAATCGTTTTATCATACGGTGATTCATCCTTTTTCATAGTGATAACCATATGCCGCGGGACGGCATATATCGAGTATACCATAGTATGTTGTTTTTGTCCATCTGATTTTTGCCGGCACCGCCGTTTTGCTTCACATATCATTGAAAAAGCAACAGCCGGGACGGGGGCGGCGTATCTGTGATAAGAAACTACGTTTTGTAATTTATTTACAAAAATCAAAATAATAATAGACTGAAATTAAGCAGTTTAATGAAATTTAAAGAAAATCTTGACAAGCAAAAGATAGTATGCTATAATCTGGGCAGAATTTAATATTTGGCAAAACATCCGAAAGGATGTGACGCAAAGCTATAGGGTCTTCGTCGTTCGGACAAGGCAGCCAGTTGCAGGAAATCTTCTGTGACCGGCTTTTTTTGATTAAAAATATTTGGCAAAACATCCGAAAGGATGTGACGCAAAGCTATAGGGTCTTCGTCATGCGACAAGACAGCCAGTTGCAGGTTCGTTTCCTGTGACTGGCTTTTTTACTTCCGGGGCGGCCTGAAGGAGAAATTTAGATGGATAAAAGCGAGCTGCTCAGGGCCACGCTTGAGAGCGGCGTCGAGCCGGTCGAAATCAAGCTCGTCCCGGTGAGGAACACTTCGAGCCGGGGGATTATGGCATACCGGACGGTGGCGCAGCTCAATACGCAGTCGCTCGGGGTGCTTTTACCCGACCAATACGGCCCGGTTGCATCAAGAAACGCGCTTTGCGTAAAGCTGGCGCTTTCAAATATAGCGGAGATTTCGGAGATAATCGAGTATGCCACGGAAAACGGGACTGCAGCCGAATGGTTTTCGGCGGCCTGCCCGGTGAGGATGATAACCAAGGGCAGCGCGGCAGAACTGCTCGGCGGACTTTTCGAGGATATCGGGTTTTCCGACCCGACGCGGCTCTGCCTTGAGTTCCCCTCGCGGGTCCTGTTCGAGGACCGCGAAAAGGCGGCGGCGGAGCTCAATTCCCTTCGGTTTATGGGGATTAAGACGGCAATTTATGACTTTGGCGACGAGTTCTGCCCGACCGGGCGGCTCCCCGGCTTTCCCTTTGATTACGCCATACTCGACCGGAGTGTTACCTCAAGACTTGCGCAGGAGGAGACCTCAAAGAGCACCGCGGCGCTGATAGCCTTTGTCCGGGGCTGCGGGGTTGAGGTCATAGCGCAGGGGGCGGCGGACAACAACCTCATCAGTGAGCTTTACCGTGCCGACTGCGAGGGGTATATTCCCGAGCCCGACAACCTCCTGACATGGCGCGAGGCACTATCGGGCAGGGGAGGATACAGGAAATGAACCGCGCATACAGCTCCGAGAGCCGGTACCTGCGGCGCACGGCGTCCGAGATAAAGCGCTACCGGGTGTTGATGAAGATCCTGCCGATTGCGGCAACCTGTCTCGGGCTTGTGCTGGCGGTCACTTACATATCGGCAATCCTGTATAACAAATTCGGCAGCTTCACGGTGAGCATCAACCGCTTTGACAATGTAGACTACTCGCTGGCGCTCAGCGAAACCCCCGACTTCGCCAAACCGATAACAAGGCTCAACTCAAAGGCCTCCGAGGATGTCACAAACATAACCGTGACCGACCTGCCGGCAGACCTTGACAGCATATACGGCCCGCACAACGGCCCGAATTACCTGGCGTATACCTTCCATGTCAAAAACACCGGAAAATACACCGTGACCTACGAATACCATCTCTACATAGTAAACGTCACGAACAATGTCGACGAGGCGGTGCGCGTGCGGCTTTATGTGAACGGCGATTATGTCGACTACGCCAAAACCCGCAGCGACGGGGGCGGCCCCGAGCCCGGTACCACCGAGTTTCTGACAGAGACGACAATTGCCCGCACGCAGGTAGCCGGGCTCGAGCCCGGGGGCATGACGAGGTTCACCATCGTCATATGGCTTGAGGGGAACGACCCCGATTGCGTCGACGCCATCATCGGCGGGCAGCTGAAGGTTGACATGACAATCTCGATAATCGACACGGAATGAGACGGTTACATGCCGCAAGGCTGTAATACATAAAATTAAAAATTATTTTAAAAAGGAGAAATCAGCCATGAAAAAGTTAATTCCCGCACTGGTACTTCTCTTGGTGTCGGCAATAGTGCTCTCGACATCGTCCT
>JBMNUI010000044.1:0-17287 GCA_050946195.1 Eubacteriales bacterium | reverse complement strand
GCCGTGTAAGCATTAAGCGGTGCCTCATGTACGAATGATAGCGCAGCCCGGTCTCCAGCAGCTCGGGCGATATGTCCACATCCTCTGGCTCGGTTGCCGCACCCGCGGCCTTCATCAGCCTTATCAACTCGGCGTCCGACGGAAGGGTTTCTTTTATAAGCCGCCGTATCTCGGGCCAGACTTCCTTAAGACGGGCGGGGTCCACCTCATCGGTTATCGTGGGATTATTGAGCTTCATCAAATCTTCAAGCTGCTCAGGCGCATAAGCCGCGTGGACCTTGTCCCAGTCCGTGGGGTCGGGGATGGGGTCAACCTCGGTGACACGCTCGGCAATATTGTGGTAAATGCGGTTTATAAGCACCGTCGCCACACCGACCTTCTTGCCGTGGTACTCCGGCCAGATGCCGCGGGCGAGTTTGTAGCACTCCCAGTAATGCGACAGCAAGTGCTCGGCTCCCGATGCCGGGCGCGAGGAGGTGGCAAGCTTCATGCCGAGCCCCGAGAGCACCAGCCCCTCCATTATCCCGCCGGCGGACTCCTCATCCTCAAGTGTTACCTTGTCGGCCAGCGAGATGACTTTTTCAACCCCCTTCATCGTGATTCCCGCGACCGCAGGGCAATAATACTCGCCAATTATAAGATTGGAAATTCTCCATTCGAGTATGCCCAGATATTTTGCAACCATATCTCCGAAGCCGGCCGCCTTGAGCTCGACCGGCGCTTTGGCCAATATTTTTGTGTCGGCAATAATTATTTCGGGTTGTTCGGCCTTCCACGAGGTTTTGAAATTGTTCTCGATAATCGGCGCGGTGTCAGATGCAAATCCGTCCATCGAGGGTGCGGTGGCGAAAATGCAGAAGCGCTTTTTTGTTTCATAGGCCGCGACCCGGCAGAGGTCGTTTAGTGACCCGGAGCCTACCGAAATAATGCCGTCGACATCGGGGCAGAGCGCGAGAAGCTCCCTGACCTGTTCCACCCGGGCGTATTTCATATCCGGATAAATGAGCTTTTTCATCTCGTACCCGGCGGCTGACAGGCTCTCAAGCAGTCCCGCCGAGGCGCCGAGCGTGTTGTCGTCGGCGACAAGCAGGACTTTTTTGGGGAAGCCCGCGCTGGCTAGCAACTCGCCGGTTCTGTGGGTTACGCCGCTGCTGATTTCTACAATCTTTGTGACAAAGGTATGCTTTTTGCCGCAGGGGCAGTTTTGAAGGTCGTGCAGAATTTTTTCAAGGTCCATTTTCAAGCCTCGGATCATGTTAAATTTTCATATCAATTATAACCTCGTGAGGTGTAATTGTCAAGCGCGCTTGACAGAAGAGGCAGGCCATATTATAATTTTTTTATTACTAAAGTAAAGACGTAAGGCTGATGGAAAAGAAAATAATACTCAAGCTGCGCTCGCGCCGGGTCGAGTTAAGCAGCGACAGGTACAGATATGACATATTTACCGGCAGTTATATACCCGGCAGGCTTATCGGCGACATGGAGGTCACCCCCGAGGTAATCGAGTTTATGACCGAGGGTCTGCTGCGCACCGAGGGCGAGCGCTGTGAGCTGTCCTACGACGAGAGCGAGCTGTCGGGGCTTGAGGGCTCAAGGACCATGCTTATCTTCGACGAAACCCTTCCCGACACGCTTACCATGATTCGCAGCGGGGTAGTTAAGGTTACGATGGTATTCTGCCCCGGGCTGCGGCATGTCTGCAGGTATGATAACCCGCTCATTCCCTTCGAGCTGACCCTGATGACCCATTCGCTCGAAAACAGCCTGCTCACAGACGGCAGGCTTGAGATCGACTATACCACCGAGCTTGCCGGCGGGGGCCGTGCGCGCACCAGGCTGACCGCCGTCATTCACGACGCGGCGGGGGATAAGGAGTATGATAGTAAGTGATAAAATAAAGTCGGCCGAGATACTCTGTGTCGGGACAGAGCTGCTCCTCGGTGAGATAGTTAACACCAACGCCGCTTATCTGGCGGAGAAGCTGGCAGGACTGGGCATTCCGGTCTACCGCCAGGGGGTGGTCGGCGACAATCCCGAGCGGCTCAGGGCCGCCATGACAGAATCGCTCAGCCGCGCCGACCTGCTCATCACTACCGGCGGGCTCGGTCCTACCTGCGATGACATAACCAAGGAGACCGCCGCGGCGCTTTTCGGGCGGAAGATGTACTTTGATCAGAGCTCGCAGAAAAAAATCGCCGAATATTTCGCCTCGCGCGGCTGCCAGATGACCGAAAACAATACCAAGCAGGCAATAATGCCCGAGGGCGCCATAATATTTCCGAACGACCGCGGCACCGCGCCGGCGCTGGCGATTGAAGGAGAGATTTGTGGCAGCGGCAAATTCAAGACAATAATAATGCTGCCCGGGCCGCCGCACGAGATGATTCCGATTTTTGAGCAGCATGTGCTCCCCTACCTGCAAAAGCGGACCGATTATGTAATATTCAGCCGGAATGTCAATTTGTTCGGAATCGGCGAGGCGGCTGCCGAGCAGGTGCTCCGCGAGATGATGGTAAGTGCGACAAATCCGACTGTGGCGCCCTATTGTAAAATCGGCGAGGTCAGAATCCGAGTCACCGCCCGGGCGCACACCGAAGCCGAGGCCTGCAAATTGGTCGACAACCAGATTGAGCTTATAAAAAAGACGCCGGTAGCGCCTTATATTTACGATATCGACTCGCCCTCTATCGAGGACACCGTCATTCGCCGGCTGCGCGAGCGGGGGCTGACGCTTGCCGTGGCCGAGTCCTGCACCGGCGGGCTGATTCAAAAGCGGTTGACCGATATTGCCGGCTGCTCCGATGTCTTCCTTGGAGGATGCGTGACCTATTCTAACTCCTCCAAGGTTTCGCTGATTGGCGTCAAACCCGAAACCCTTGCCGCACACGGCGCGGTGTCCGAACAGACGGCCGCCGAAATGGCTCGCGTCGTAAGGCTTGCGCTGGGAGCCGATATCGGTATTTCCTCAACAGGAATAGCCGGGCCGGGCGGCGGGACGCCCGAGAAGCCTGTGGGAACTGTCTTTGTGGCAATAAGCACCAAAGACGGCGAGCGGGTCAAACCCCTGCACCTCACTGCCCTGCGCGACCGCGCCACCATCCGCATGCATACTGCAAACGAAGCACTGGCTCAGATTTTCAGAATATAATAACGGGGCTCTGCCCGTAACCCCCGCTTAAGACCCTTTTTTCAAAAGGGTCTTAAGAATCCCCAAAACCTTCAAACCTATATCGCTAATAAAACAGCGCGGGCCCGTGTCCCGCGCTTTGCTGCCTTTAGCATATCGGCTGGCTTGAGAAGGGGACACGGGGGCGCGGGCGATCACAGATCGCCCCTGCGGCACATATTATGAGATACGGCTTTTTTGAGCACTACTCAAACCAAAGGAAACCCCGGGTAGGCGGTCGACAGGGCACCCCATTCGACATCACTTGACGTGGGCAAACCGGCGTATAACTTCGACCTGCAAGCCGGTTTGCCGGTGTCTTTATGGCGGGGCTTTTGTTAATCCGAAATCCGCCGCGATGTTCGCTTAACTTAGATAATTGAGCTCTATGATATCCCCGCTGAACTGTATCATTTTAATTTACTTCGTGCGCGGCAAGAGGAAGGGAGTTCTCAGGGCGGAAACCTTAGGTTTCCCCCTGAGCGTGTTTCTTTGGTTCATTTCTTTGCACGTGCAAAGAAATGAACAAGAATATAAACCGCTCACACCTCAACAAATGCACCCACCGGGTTGTGATCCGAAATATAGACCCCCTCAACCGGGATATCGGGCACCACAAATGACTCCGAAACATCGCAGGGCAGGTCGGTGAAAATATAATCTATCCTTGTCGGTTCGCTCAGCCGCCCGAAACCGTGGAAAGTGCCCGGCAGCCCTGCCGTCGCGTCGACAATCCGGCGGCCCTTAACCGAAGTGAGTACTGCAATCTCGGGTGTGTCGGGCGTCGCGTTGAAATCTCCGGTAAGTATGAAGCCATACGGCTTTTGAGTCAGGTACTGCAAAAGCTGCACCGAGCCGAGCAGCCGCGCGGTCTTGCCTCTGTGGTCAAGGTGAGTATTGCAGAAAATGAACGGCTCGCCGCCCGAGAGAGGCTTGAGCAGCGCGGCGGTGGCCATCCGCGGGCAGCTACTCTGGTCGAGGCCGTATGACGAGCCGGGAACATTTGGGGTGAGCGAGAGCCAGAAGTTTTCAAGCCATAAAGGCTCAAAGCTGCCCTTGCGGTATGCTATGGGGGTAGATTCGCCGTGATGGTCAGGCCCGCGGCCGCAGCCGAGGAGGATATAACCACAAAGCGCGGTATTGAGCCACTCGCGCATATTGTCTGTTACCTCCTGAAAGCCGATGAGGTCGGGGCTGTAGGCCATAATTGTATCGAGTATACGCCCCTGTCGGTGCGGGAAGTAGTTAATCCCGTCTCCCTTCGCCTCGGTGCGCAGGTTCATTGTGAATATCTTGATTTTCATAGCTGCCTCCATTATGTTGCAGGTACATTATATATGCACCCGCCCCGATTTTCAAGTATGCCGGCCAAAATATCGGAATACATGCCAAAATAACCGCAAAGGCTTGACAGGGTGGGTAACTTAAAATATAATGACAGTAATAAAACAACCTCGGAGGCTGCATAATGGCAAAAAACAAAATCGTGGTCCTGTCGGTAGACGCGCTGGTTTATGAGGACCTCGAATACCTGAGTGACAAACCCAACTTTTCCTTCCTCCGCGAGGGAGGCTCGATTGTCAAGCGGGTGCGGACAATATATCCGACCGTGACATACCCCTGCCATGTTTCGATGTCGACAGGAGCCTATCCGAACAAGCATGGGGTGACAAACAACTTACTGTTTCTCCCCGGCCAGCTCAAAAACCTGCCGTGGAACTGGTTTGCCGACGTAATTAAAACCCCCGACATCTTCACTGCGGCAAAGTCAGCCGGGCTGACTACCGCGGCTGTCTTCTGGCCGGTCACCGGCAATCACAAGGATATTGATTACCTTGTCGCCGAATACTGGCCGCAGACCCCCGCCGAGACGCACGAGGAATGCTTCAAGCGTGCCGGCACCACACACGAGGTCTGGGAGAAGTGCATAAAGCCCTTCTCAAGCGGGGTCGTGATCCGCAAGCACCCGGTGACAGACTGGTTCCTCATGCAGTCGGCCTGCGCAATGATCCGCAATTTCAAGCCCGACCTGTTGCTCATACATACCGGAAACATTGATTCTTACCGCCATTCAAACGGCGTCTTTGCCGAGCGGGTGACAATGGGGCTTGACGAGGTCGAAACCCATATCGGAATGCTCCTGCAGGCGGCGCGCGACGCCGGCGTGTTTGAACAGACCAACTTCTTCATTGTTTCAGACCATGGGCAGCTTGATGTGGTCCGGTCAATAAAGCCAAACGTGGTGTTTGCCGACCACGGGCTGATTGAAGTCAACGAAGACGGGACGCTGCGCGACTGGAAGGCATATGTCCAGTCGGCAGGGCTGTCGGCACAGGTCCACCTGAAGGACCCCGGCGACCGCGAGCTCTGGCAGAAGACATATGATTTGCTCAAATATATGCGCGATGAAGACATTTACGGTATCAGCGAGGTATATACCGCCGAGGAGATTAACGAGCGTGAGCATCTTTCTGGCGATTTCTCATTTGTGCTTGAGACCGACGGTTATACCACTTTCTCGGAGGACTGGATGCGTCCGATTATAAAGAACCTTGATGTGTCGGATTACCGCTTCGGTCACGCCACTCACGGTCACAACCCCGACAAGGGCGTGCAGCCGGTCTTTGTCGCATACGGCCCCGACATAAAGAAGGGAATTGAAATCGAGCGCAGACCGATAGTCGACGAGGCGCCGACCTACGCCAAAATTCTCGGCGTAGACATGCCCTGGGCAGACGGTGTTGCAATCGAAGAGATACTCAAATAAACTAACCCCCGGAATTTCTCCGGGGGTTTTTGGAGCGGACAACGGGAATCGAACCCGCATCTCCAGCTTGGGAAGCTGGGGTTTTACCACTAGACTATGTCCGCAGCTTGCGGCAAATATCAGTATATAATAAATCCGCCGTTTTGTCAATCCCCAATATTAAAAATCATGGACATCGGGCTGCGTCGGCACGAATACCCGGCCTGCTGTTAGAGCTTCAAATACCATAAAGAGAGTACCGCCCACATCGGGCGGCACTTCTTTATTCGGGCAACTTGTCGCTGAAAACCAGTGTCACAAGGCCGCTTATGCGATATAGTCACCGCCGTCCTTTCGCTTGACATAAAAAAGCCGTTGTGTCGCCCTCTTTGTCTATTAAGAACTTTTTACCAATTGCGTACGGCACTGCCGACCACAGCAGCAGATTCACGTCATGGTCGGGGACATAAATCAGCGACCTGTCATAGCTGCCAAGGTTCTCAAATAAGCTCCGGAATATATTTTTCGCAAATGATTTCGGCGTTTTTGCACAGCAGCCCGTGAATTGCCTCAAGTATTTCCTTTTTCGGCTCATTAATGTAGATAGTGCAGGTGCGTTGATTATGGTTGGGTTATCCAATAAATTATTGCCTTATCGTGAAAATTTGGAATTATAGGATTTGTGTCAATTATAACAATACATAAATTTTTCGTCAATACAAAGCCGCGGTGCGGCATTAACCTTTGGTATCAACCGACCTTGACACCGTCCGGTGTTTATGTTATAATATACCCGCAACTCTGCCGAACGGCCGCGCGGCATGGTGCCGAAAGGTATTGCCGTGAGGAAAGTCCGGGCTTCACAGGGCAGGATAGCTGATAACGTCAGCCGCAGGTGACTGCCGGGAAAGTGCAACAGAAATATACCGCCGGGACATTGTCCCGGTAAGGGTGGAAAGGCGAGGTAAGAGCTCACCCGTTCCTATGGTAACATAGGTCCGCTGTAAACCCTATCCGAAGCAACACCGCATGGGGATTTTGGCTGGCCCGGCCTATGTCCCCGGGTGGCACGGGAGCAATCCCGGAGCGTAGTGGCGACACTGCGCACAGACAGATGGCCGTTTTCAACAGAACCCGGCTTACAGGCAGAGTTGCGGTTAGTTTTTTTATACATTAGTGGAAGCGGAAAAAGGATGCGAGGAGCGTCCTTTTTGGTTTATTAAAAGTTTATGTAATGTCATAGCTTTTTCTTGACATTCGGGGGCAAGTAAAGTAGAATAAATTAGTTAAAAAGCCCGAAACGGCAGCCTCATGGCCGCCGCACGGATGATGAAGGAGGGGGTATTTTTGAAAAAAAGGCTTATAAAGAAACGATACGCCCCGCTTCACACGATGGTGATGCCGTTTGTACGGGTCTTTTTGCGATTGTTCCGCGGCTGCCGGTTTGAAGTGACAAAGCTTAAGAAAAATGAAAGTTGCCTGATTCTTGCCAACCATATAAATTCAATTGAGCCGGTGATGCTCGAGGCCTCCTTCAACCGCCCGGTCTGCTTTCTGGCACAAAACGCGCTTTTTCTCGGTCCGCTGATCCGCATCCTGCGCCACCTGACCCCCTTTATCAGCATAGACAAGGGGAGTGTCGATGCCTCGGCGGTAATGCAGTGTATCAGGTATGTCAGGGAAGGTGGCGTGCTGGCCATTTATCCAGAGGGCAACCTGACCTACGACGGTGAACTCGGCTATATGAACCCGTCGATTATTAAACTGGTCCGCGTATTAAGGGTGCCGGTAATTTACTATACTGTCCGCGGGGGATACGGGCTTGACCCGCGCTTCGGCACCAGCCTTCGCCGCGGCAATATGTACAGCGGGGTGGCAGGGAGGCGGAGTGTTGCCGAAATCGATGCCATGACCGACGAGGAGCTTTTTGCCGACATACGAAAGATGCTCACGGTCGATGAATTTTCGGTCGGCCTGTACCGCTCAAAGAAAAGCGCCGAGGCGCTCGAGCGCGTGCTCTACCGCTGCCCGGTTTGCGGCAGGATCGAGAGTATTACATCTTCGGGGCGGTTTGTTCACTGTGTCTGCGGGCTTTGTGCCGAATACCGGGACGATCTGACATTTAACTTCATCAGGGGAGAATGTGGCCTGCGCTATGTCAGGGACTGGATACGCGACGAGCTTGAGTGGGTGAAGTCATATGTCCCTGAGCGCGAGAACGTGATTTTCCGGGACGAGCGGGTGAGGCTTGAGAAAAGAAAACCAGACATGAGCTACAGCGAGTCTAAAAGCGGGTCTATGGAAATGACCGGGGAGCATATTACGGTGTGCGGCAAGACCTTTCTGCTCTCAAAACTCTGCAATATGGTGCAGATAAAAAAGCAGATACTGCTGCTGTTTACCGCCGAGCAGGAGGTTTACAGGATTACATCGCCCGGGATATTCTGTACACTGAAGTACATTCATATGTTTCACCGGCTGCGACAACTCAGAACAGGTGTTTTTGACAATTACTTCGGGATGTAGCAGAGTCCTCGAAAAACTAAGCAAAGGAACGGACAATTGCATGGAAATCAGCTTTTTTGACTCCGAGGTCTGGTCTTTTTTGATTATTATTACGCTGCTGCTGGCTGCCATGATGGTCGCCTATACCATGAAAAGGACAATCCCCCTCATCCGGCGGTCGCTGATACCTCCCTCGGTGCTCGGGGGGCTGTTCCTGCTTGCCGCGTCGACCATATTCAGGCTTGTCACCGGTAAGTATATGTTCGAGACCGGCGTGTTTCTCGAGGGTTTTCAGACCAGCGGGAACGCAACGCTCGAGATTATTACATATCACTGCCTGGCTATCGGCTTTGTGAACATGACACTGCGCACCACCGACAAAAAAATCGGAGGGCGGCGCGCCGTCGAAGTCTTTAACACCGGCATCACCACGGTGGCCACTTACCTGTTGCAGGCAATTCTGGGACTTTGCATTACAATTCTAGCGGTTTTGATTGCTTCAAATTCGGGGCTGATTCCGGCGGCAGGCGTGCTTTTGGCCTTCGGTTTCGGGCAGGGGACCGGGCAGGCGCTGAACTTCGGCAAAGTCTACGAGGCCGAGTATGGCTTTGCGGGGGGCGCCACCTTCGGGCTGACGGTCGCCGCCATAGGCTTTATGACCGCAACCATAATCGGCGTGGCATACCTTAACTATTTGAGACGCAAAAACCGGCTCACACAGCTTTATGTCCACAAAACCGGGCAGACCATAATCGAGGACGAGGGCGACAACGAGTCGATGGACACCTTCACCATTCAGGTCGCGCTCATCCTCATAGTGTATGTGATAGCCTACGGCATCATAAACCTGCTGTCACTGCTTCTGCCCGGGCTCAAGCACACCTTTTTCGGCTTCAACTTCCTTGTGGCGGTGCTGGTGGCTATTCCGGTAAAGGCAGTAGTGAAGCTGATACAGAAAAGGGTCGGGGGCGAGAAGAAAATCATCAGCAATTACCTGATGAACCGCCTAGGAGGTTTTGCCTTTGACCTGATGATCGTGGCGGGAATTGCGGCCATCCGCATTGACCTGATAACCAGCTACTGGCTGGTCCTTTTGCTCATGTTCATATCCGGCGCTGTCTTTACCTTTGCGTATCTGCACATCGTCTGCCGCAAACTGTTTGCAGAATACAAATACGAGCAGTTCATGGCGATGTTCGGAATGCTGACCGGCACGGCAAGCACCGGCATAATCCTGCTGCGCGAAATCGACCGCGACCTGCGAACCCCGGCCTCCGAAAATTTAGTGTATCAGAACCTCCCTGCAATAGTTTTCGGCTTTCCGATGCTGCTGCTCGCCAATTACGCACCGCTCGGCATGAAGGAGAGTATCATCACCCTCGCACTCTGCATACTGTTCTTTGTGGCAATGAATATCATCCTCTTCCGCCAAAGCATTTTCGGCAAAAAGAAGCGCTGATTTTGTAGGGCTCTGCCCCGCACTCCGCCGCGGGGCTCTGCCCCCGGACCCCCGCTTAAGGAACTTTTTTAAAAAAATTCCTTAAGAATCTTCAAAAAACCGAATTACCAATGCTGTATTGCACAACTCACATCTTTCAGCAGTAATAATAAACCCCGGGAGCTGTGCGCAGCTCCCGGGGTGATTTAGCTATATTACATTTCGCTGTCATCGTCGTTTATATAGTCAAGTCATCGCCGTTATTTTTCATCTGCTTTATCGGGTGTATCCCGTTCGGTATTCTCATAAGCCGTGTTGCTCCTGACCTTAAGCCGTTCTGCTCTTTTCCTGGAATAGGCTATCGCTCGCCGCTTCATCATCTGCCTCTTCTTTTCATTCTTGCGCAGCTCAGCCGCGGCTTGCCGTTCCCTTTCAGCAAGCGCGGCGCGCTCCTCGACCTCTTTTTTGATTTGACTCAGTTTTTCTTCAACCTGCCGCTGACATTCCTCGTCTTCATATCTTATGTATTTGGAAAATGCGTCGGGATAGACAAAGGTTTTCTCCCCGACCTCAGGGTCGTCAAACAGGACCTTTATATACCTATCGCTCACCGATAGGATTTTTCCCTGCCCCCAGACGATATGATTTACAATACAGTTTGCCATCTTATCCCCCACACCGCCCGCGGGCGGTTTTAAAACATTAAAACATATAATGAAAATCCGGAGCAAATCATTCAGCTATTTACCGCAGCCTTCGGTACGAATGTCTTCCATCCGCTCAGAAATATATGTCATGGCCTCATCTTGGCCGACTCCGAGTGCAAACGAAAACTCCTCGGCAACTATCTTCTCGGCGGCTGCAAGAATCCTCGCATCGCTGGCGTACAGTCTTCTGCGCTGGCCTTCAATCTCGTTTTTATGTTCTGTGAGAACACTAAGCAGCCAGAGCAGGTCGGCAGGGCTCCCTCTTGTGAGCAGCTCGTCAAAACATTCGGCGCGCTCCTTGACGTCTTCCTTCCAGACGTTTGCCGAATTTTTGGCTGTCTCGACGATGGAGTCAATTTCTTCGGGGCGCATGGCCCTGCGGATTTTAATTTTCAAATCCTTGGCGTCAACAGGCAGGTAAATTATCGAGTTGTTTTCGTATATCGAGTGCATTACATAATATGTACGCTCCCCGATACCGCAGAAGTTTTCCTGCCGTATG
Organism: Eubacteriales bacterium; assembly: GCA_050946195.1. Taxonomy (GTDB): domain Bacteria; phylum Bacillota; class Clostridia; order Oscillospirales; family CAG-272; genus UMGS1002. The sequence continues at coordinate 6,220 of JBMNUI010000044.1, read as the reverse complement.
TCGTTTATTCTGTAGATACCGCTGTTGCGGTACACGACAATATCACCTATGCCGTGCCTTAACCCTCCTGTATTTTCCATGTAATATTACCTCCCTCTCCGGGCGGATTGCCCGTCATACTTGTCCGCCATAACAGACGGGAGTGGTTTGTTTGGCGGTTGCCGGGTACCTGCACGGGTGCCCGCCTGCTTTCGAAATGCGCCGCCCCTGACAGAACGGGGCACCCGGAAAACCCTTGCATATAACTTTTGTTATAATATATTATAACACATTTTTATATCTTTTTATATGGGCATTTTGAATAAATATATAAAGAATACCCGCACCGGCTATAATGAAATCGTCCTTTTTAACAAAGAATAGGTCATTTTTAGCACTTTTTTATACAAGTTTTGCAAGCGGCTAAAAAAGCGGTACACCCTGCCATTCACCCCGGATGTACCGCTTTTCAATGAATGAAGCTACCTTACCTGCCCGTTGCCGTAGACTCTGTACTGCATAGTAGTCAGCCCCTCAAGGGCAAATGGCCCGCGGACGTGCAGCTTCTGGGTCGATATTCCGATTTCCGCCCCCATTCCGAAAACCCCTCCGTCGGTAAAGCGGGTTGAGGCGTTGTGGTAGACTGACGAGGCGTCGACCCCCGATATAAAAGTCCTGACCGCAGCTTCGTCCTCGGCCACAATCGCCTCGCTGTGCATTGTGCCGTACTTGTTTATGTGCTCCACCGCCTCATCTGCGCCCGAGACGACTTTAACCGCAAGTATAAAGTCCAGAAACTCGGTGTAATAGTCCTCCTCGGTCGCGGGGATCGCGTCGGGGGTATATTTCATGCTCTCGGGGCAGCCCCTCAGCTCGACCCCGCGCTCGCGCAGCGCCCGGGCTGCCATAGGCAGAAAGACCGGCGCGATATCCCGGTCGCATAGCAGGGTTTCGGCGGCGTTGCAGACCGACGGGCGCGAGGTTTTGGCGTTTATGATGATTTTCAGCGCCATATCAAGGTTGGCGCTCGAGTGGACATACACATGGCAGTTGCCGGTTCCTGTCTCGATTACCGGCACCTTAGCGTTGTCCACCACCTTCCGGATAAGTCCAGCACCGCCCCGCGGAATGAGGAGGTCAATATGCCCGCGCAGCGAAAGCAGGGCATCTACGCTTTCCCGGTCGGTGTCGGTTATGAGATTTACCGCGTCGCGCGCGCCGAAGGGAGTTATGGCGTCCCTGATAATCTTGACCAGCGCCATGTTTGAGTTGAAAGCCTCCCGGCCGCCGCGCAGGATAACCGCGTTGCCGCTTTTCAGGCAAATCACGGCGGCGTCGACCGTCACATTCGGCCTTGACTCATATATCATGGCAACAACGCCAAATGGCACGCGGTGCTTGACGATTTTGAGGCCATTTGGCCGCACCGTCTCGGAAATAGGTACCAGCGGGTCGGGCAGTGCCGCGACCTCTCTGACCGCCTTTGCGATGTCCTCCAGCCTCTCAGGGGTGAGCCTGAGCCGGTCGATCATCACCTCGGAAATCCCGCTTTCTCTGGCGAGGGGAATGTCGACGGCGTTGGCAGCAAGTATTTCGTCTTTATTTGCCACAAGAGCGTCGGCTATGGCCGAAAGCATCCTCTCCCGCGTGTCGGGGTCGATAAGGCAGGGCAGCGCCCGGCGTGCGGCAGCACATACTTTGATCAATTCCTCTCGGGTCATGTCAGCTCTCTCCGGTTATAATTTTTTGGTTTTGGACCTTAAAATCTTGCACTTTTTAATAGAATACTGTATAATACGCTCAGCGGACAAAAACTATCCGCCGTATTTATGTGTTATATTAAAATTATATCACAGTATCCTGAAAAAGTAAAGCGCAATATCAAAAAACCGTACTCCGGTTGGAGCAGATTGCGACACGAAAGCCATACAGGATACGGTTACCGAAAGGATTCTTTAATGGACAATACCGGAAAGATAATCGTAGTAAAAGTAGGGACCGCGCCCCTGACACACGCCACCGGCATGCTCAACATCCGCAAAATCGAGCACCTCTGCCGGGTCATCTGCGACCTTGAGAACAGCGGCGCCAATATGATTTTGGTTTCCTCGGGCGCAATATCGGCCGGCTGGGTAAAGATGGGGCTGCCGAAGCGCCCCGACACAATCTGCGAAAAGCAGGCGGCGGCTGCAATCGGCCAGTGCGAGCTTATCAGCATGTACGACAAATACATTCTCGACTACGGCTATATTGTCGCGCAGATACTCCTGACAAAGGAAGATGTCGAGACACCGCTGCGGTGCGAGAACGCCCAAAATACCTTCCGGCTGCTGCTCGAGCGCCGGAGTATTCCGATTGTCAATGAAAACGACACGGTTTCATACGAGGGCATCAAAATTGGCGGAAACGACATTCTTGCGGCTTATGTCGCAACCCTGGTTGAGGCCGACCTTCTGATAAACCTGTCGGATGTCGACGGATTTTTTGACGCCGACCCCAAGCTCAACCCCAGCGCCCGCCTAATTCCGGAGGTACATAAAATCGACGAGGCGCTCGAGCGCCTTGCCGGCGGCAGCGGGGCTCGCGGTACCGGCGGAATGCGCGCCAAGCTCACCGCCGCAAAAATTGTAAACGACGCCGGCATACCGATGATAATTGCAAGCGGGTCGAACCCCGACATACTATACGACATCTGCGCCGGCAAGCAGGTCGGCACAATCTTTTTGCCTCAGAAAACAAAATACAAAGGAGAGAGGGCTTAACGCCAAAAAGCCATGAAATTCGGTTATTTAGGCTATGGTAATCTTGCGACGGCAATTGACACCGGCATTGCCAAACTCGGCATGATACCCGCCGGCGACATTTTTGTCTGCGACAGCTCAGAGGCAGCACAGACCCGTGCCCGCGTGGCGGGGCATCGGGTCTGCAGCAGCATAGCCGAGCTCTTTATGTCCTGCGAAGCTGTGTTTATTCTCATCAAGCCTAAAGTTTTCCGCGAGCTGAGTTCCGAGCTTTCCGTACTCGACACCAGAGGCCGGCGCGTGGTGAGCTGCATGGCAACAGTCCCGCTCGGCGAACTCCGGGAAGTCTTTCGCTGCCCAGTTATGCGCATTATGCCTACACTGGCCTCTGCCGGCGCCTCCGATATCATCGGACACACACAAAGCCGGGATTTTGACGATATACTTTCAATTCTCGGGCGGCTCGGTGACCTCTTGTGCCTTGACGAGGACTATCTCGACCGCCTCACCGTCGCCTCCTCCTGCGGACTCGGCTTTGCGGCGCGGGTCATGGAGGTCTATGCCGGCGAGTGCGAAAAGCTCGGATTCTCACCGAATGAGGCCGAGGCAATCACCCGCCGCATATTCACTTATGCCGCCGGCGGCGGCTTTGCCGAACTTGCAGCCCGGGTCGCCACAAAAGGCGGCGTGACCGAAGCCGGCCTCAATGCAATGGATAAAGACCTGCGCCGTGCGCTGTCGTCCGCATTTGCGGCGGCTTTGGAAAGAGCTACGCCTCCCAAGCATTAAAGTCAACCTTCTTCGCGGGAGCTGCCCCCGGGCTCCGGTTTACTTGCGGGGGCTTCGCCCCTACACTCTCGCTCAAGACCCTTTTTAAAAAGGTCTTGATAATTCCCAAAAACTTTCTAAACCTATTCACCAATTAAGTAGTGCGGGACCTGTGTCCCGCGCTTTGCTGTTATAGCCTGCCGGCTGACTTGCCATCATTTTTTTACCGGCTCAAAATCGCGGGTTGCCGGATTGTCGATAAGCTTTCCGTTTTCCTCAAAGCGCGAGCCGTGGCAGGGGCAGTCCCAGGTGTGCTCGACTGTGTTCCATTTGAGCGCGCAGCCGAGATGCGGGCAGCGCTTGGCCGTCGGGATGACAAAGTCGGCCAGAGTGACCCCGAGATTTGCGAAAAGCTGTCCCGAGAGCATGTTGCGGGAGGGGTCAAAGACCCCGGCGTATTTGTTTTCTTTGCCCATGACCATATCCGAGAGGATTTTTGCGGCGACCATCGAGGAGGTCATCCCCCACTCGTTAAATCCCGAGGCGACAAATACATTTTCGAGCGAGCGGCTGTAGCGCCCGATATACGGGACGCTGTCAAGGCTCATGCAGTCCTGCGCCGCCCAGACATATCGCTCGCGCGCGTCCGGGTAGCTTTCCTTTATAAAGCGCCGGATGTCGTCCCAGCATTTGCCGGGTTTGCCGGTCCTGTGGTCGCCGCCGCCTACTATCAAAAGGTCCTTGTAATTGCGGAAATACAGCCCGTCGGGCGTGTCCTCGGCAAAGGTCCCGTCGTATTGCGGCGCGCCCTCGATGGCAATCACATACGAGCGCTTCTGGTAGAGCTTGACAAAAAACAGGCCGTGGGTGTTCATTATCGGGAAGTGCGAGGCGACAATTATCTTCTTGGCGCTGATTTTATGCTCGGCGGTGTAGGCAATAAGCCCGTCGATTTTTTTAATCTGCGCCCCCTCGCGGATATTCATGCCGGGGCATATGCCGGCGATGAATTTCAGCGGGTGGAATTCGGCCTGCCCCGGAAACTTTACCGCCGCGGCAATTTTTATCGGCAGGGGGATTTCGTTCACCAGCTCGGCGGGAAAGCCGAGCGACACGATCGCGCCGGCCTCCTGTTGCATGCGCGAGGTGTCAAAGCGTGAATAGATATACGAGGGCTTTTCCTCAAAATCACAGTCGACAGTTGAGCAGATGTCCCGGTACTCCCGCAGAGCATCAAGGTTTGCCTCAAGGTACAGTTTTGCTTTCTCGGTGCCGAACTTTTTTATAAGCTCCGAGTAAACCGCGCCGTGCTGGGCCGAAATTACGGCGGTGGTGCCGGCAGTCGTGCCCGAGGCTATGGAGTTTGCTTCGCACAAAAGATAATCTATGCCGGCGGCCCTGAGAAAATGCGCGCAGAGTATGCCGGCCATCCCGCCACCGACAATGAGCACCTCGGTTTTCTCGTCGCGCTCAAGCCGGGGAAACGAGGGCAGCGCGGCGGTGTCGGTCCAGAGTGTATTTTTCATGTCTGTCTGCCTTTCCGTGTTCTTTCCGGTTAGTATTTGCATTTTGACGGATATTAAACATAGCCCACACCACAGAACAATTTTTGAAAGCCGGCATATCATGATACTAAATTTGAAGAGGAGCATTATATGGAAAACAGTTATTATCCCTTTGTAAATCTGCCGCTGCCGTATGACTATTCGGCACTCGAGCCCTATATTGACGCCAAAACCATGATTCTGCACCACGACAGGCACCTGCAGACCTACATAAACAACCTAAATGAGCTGCTCAGCGAAAACCCGCGCCTGCAGAGGCTGACGCTCAAGGAGCTATGCAGCTTGGATACCGGCAGGTTGCCGTACGGACTTAAGACCGAGATAAAAAATAATGCGGGAGGGGTATATAACCACAGGCTTTATTTTGAGTCTCTGAGAAAGCCGACCGGCACGGGGCCGGTCGGGGAGCTGGCTCGAGCCATTGAACAACAGTTCGGGGATGTCGCAAGGCTTTTTGATGAGCTGAAAAAGGCCGGCATGTCGGTTTTCGGCTCGGGCTATGCATGGCTGGTGTCAGAGCGTGGCCGTCTGGGGATTATGACAACTAAAAATCAGGATAACCCGATAGGTATCAAACGCGGGCTATGTCCGGTGCTGACACTTGATGTATGGGAACACGCATATTACCTCAAGCACTACAACCTGCGCGGGGATTATATAGACGACTGGTCGCAGGTCATTAACTGGGACAGGGCGAACAGTAATTATGCGGAATGCTTCAAATAAAAAAGGGACTCACGCATGGCGCGAGTCCCTTTGATTTTGCGTCATTTGAACATATCCTGTATGGCGTACAGGCCGGGGACCTTGTCGACGATAAAGCGCGCGGCGGTGAGCGCCCCCTCGGCAAAGAGGGCGCGGTTGTGGGCCGTGTGCTTTAGCGAGAGGGTCTGGCTGCCGGTGCAGATTATCACCTCATGCTCACCGACGACCCCGCCCATCCTCAGCGAATGGATGCCAATTTCATCCTTCGAACGCCTGCCGTTCTCGTGCCGGCCTACCAGAAAGACCGAGTTGCCGCGCACAGATTTTACCGTGTCGGCCAGCATGAGAGCCGTCCCGCTCGGCACGTCGAGCTTCTGGTTGTGGTGCTTTTCGATTATCTCAACGTCGGCGTCGGGGAACATCTTAACCGCCATTTTCACCACCTCGACCAGCGTCGCGATC
>JBMNUI010000043.1:0-17452 GCA_050946195.1 Eubacteriales bacterium | reverse complement strand
CGAATGATACCGGGATCGAAACAAAAACCGAATAAAAAACCGGGGGTGCCATGTAGCACCCCCGCTGATCCTGCAGACAGACACGGGGAGAATATTTTTCTCCCCGTGTCTGTCAATCCATTTTGCAAAGGGCTTCGTTAATCTGTTCTATCTGTTTCAGTGCGATTTTTTCGATCGTCTTATACTGAGAAGCCAAGGTGTTTCTTGTCGCCATGTTCTGGTAATATCCTATCATAATCTGGCTTATTTCGCCGAACTTATAATACATGCCGACGTCATAAACGCGCGTCGCGAAAATGATGTCGAGCATATCGGCGCTCTCCTCGTCGCGTATCATTTTGCCGTAGAGATTTTTTTCGTAATAAGCGGGGGTCACGTATTTCTGCCCGAGATAGGCCATATATTCAAGTACTATGCTGATGCGCTCGATGTCGTTGTGTACCAGAGGTATGCAGATAAAGGCGCAGCCGTAAGGATGTATGGTGGAGTGGTAGCTGTCCTGGTTTTCCTCATACAACGGATAGGGGAGTATGCCGAAATCGGTGTCCATGTTGCGAAAAACCGGGATTATATTTATGTAGCGGGTGTAGAAGAGCGACTGCCCTGACATGAACATAACCTGCGCGTCGGCGGTGATTGCGGTACTCGTGCTCTCAAGGTGGAAGGCTGACTTGTCATTTATCAGGTCGATAAACTTATCAAGAATTTCGATTGTTTTTTCTGAGTAAAAGGTCAGCTCGATTTTTCCCTCCTTGTTTATCCGGCAGACCCGACCGCCGGTGCCGGTGAAGAAACCCAGCACACAATCGTCCCAACCGAGCATACCGTACATATCCTGGTTGGTATATTTCCCGTCGCCGTTTTTATCTTCACTGATACTCTTGACAAGCTCGATGTACTTATCATAGGTCCATTGCTTGTTCTTAACAAGGTCATAAAGGTTGGGAACCGGGTAGTCCTCGGCTACCTGTTTGTTGAAGAGCAGACAGTACGTGCAGTTGTTGTCAAGGACGCTTATCTCGCCGGTCGTGTAGAACAACTTGCCGCTTATCATCAAATCCTCGGTCGCGCGGGAATCCCACCAGGGCTTGTCGAGGTCTATGTAGGGCGTCGACGCAAGGTCGGTCAGATATCCGATATGGGTGAGATGGCTGACGTCGTAGGTGCCTATCATACAGGCGTCAAATTCTGCGGAGCCCGCGGTGACGTCGTTGAAAACCCGCTTGTATCCGACCCCGGTGTTGCCCGAGGATGTCGCGCTGTAATCCTTTATGATGTTCAGCTTTATGTCGAGAGTTTCTTCAAGGACGATGTTGCGTTCGTACTGGGCGTCGTTGAGCGGGTCACCGGTCATGTTTTCGGCGTCAAACTCATTATTTTGCCAGTTGCCGGCCATAAAAAATGAAAACTCATAACCATCAAGGCTGTAGCCTAGCCGTCGGGTATATCGGGTGTCATTTCGGTGTTTTCCGCATCGCCTTCACCGGCATCTCTGGATGTGGTGATTGCAGCATTCGAATCGTCTGTCGTGTCCTTTGTGTCGGAGCAGCCAAAAGCGGAGAGGGTGACAATCAGCATCGCGAGCAATAATGCGGCGATTTTGAGTTTCATCACAAGGTACCTCCTTTAATTACAATTTATATATTCTGAGTATTAGTCCTCATACTTCTGTTCCCGATGAGGGCCGATGCAACACCTTGACAAATAAAATAATAACACTTCAATATTATTGTAACACAGGTTATGTAATAATGCAATAAAAATGCCGCGGAATACCAAACAAATATTAACATTTCACCTTTATATACAGTTTATATTCGTGACGAAATACTCTTTCATGTTTCTCAGTTGCAAATCAGTCTTCAGGCACAGGAATACCCCTTCCACAAGTCATATCTTTTTCCGCGTATTGACAAATACAGTATGCGGGATTATAATTAAACGTATCCGAGACGTAAAACAAGGAGAAAAGATGATACCGGCCGAGACAGAAAAAGAATACCGCAGCATAATGCTACGGGTCGGGGCTGTAATGCTGCTCTTTTTGTTGCTGTTCAACTCGCTAAATTACGTATTTTATTTGGTTGATGACCTTTTTTCGTTATTTCTGGATGCAAGAGACGAGGAGATTGTAAGCTCGCTGCTTTATGCTGCGGTTTATTTGTTCTCATTTCTCTTTCCCGCGGCATTTTTCTATATGATAACCAAAAAGCAAGAGAAACAGCGGATATTTTTTGAGGTGAAGCTCGGCAGGGCTTTTCCGCTGATGCTTTTTGCTTCGCTGGCTGCAATTTTCACGGCGGCGCACCTCAACAGCGATATGGTGGGGATTTTCGATTTTTACGAGGTATTCCCGTATGAGGTGGAATTGGACTACAATTACCAGCTTGTGCTCGAAATAATATCCACGGCGATAGTCCCGGCCTTCTGCGAGGAGATTCTGTTCAGAGGGGCAATTCTGACCAACCTGCTTCCTTATGGCAAGACCACAGCCGTCCTTGGCAGCGCAACTCTCTTTGCGCTCATGCACCAGAATCCCGCCCAGCTCTTTTATACCTTTGTCGCCGGAGTTGTACTCGGGCTTGTTTATGTCTACACCCGCTCAATTTGGGGTGGAGTTCTCATTCATTTTTTCAACAACTTACTCGGGGTCACTGAAGCGCTCCTGTTTGAAAGGCTTGATGTTGAAATGGCTTCAAAGGTAGGCACGGTCATGAAGGCCGTCCTTTTTGCGGCCGGAATTATCTCGGCAATTCTGCTCTTTTTGAGGGCAGGGAAGAAAAAGAGCGACTTCTCCGAGAGCGGGTTCGGGAGGGTCTTTGAGGCAGATATCAATTATGTAGAAAAGCCGCTCGAAGGTCGGCGCGCGGCAAGGCTCTTTTTTGCGCCGACCGTAATCGCCTTTACCTGCATTGTCGGTATTGAGATGGCGGCAATGCTCATCGCGGTAATCACAAACATGTCATGACAAGGGACGAGGAATTCATGAGCGCCGCGCTTGAGCTGGCGCACAAGGCAAAGGAGGCCGGAGAGGTGCCGGTCGGTGCCGTGGTGGTTTACGACAACAGAATTATCGCCTCGGCCTACAACCGGCGTGAAGGTGACAGGTGCGCCACCGCCCACGCCGAGCTGCTTGCAATAGAGCAGGCCTGTGCATATCGCGGCGGCTGGCGGCTGTTTGGCTGCGAGCTGTACGTGACGCTCGAGCCCTGCGTGATGTGCGCCGGGGCGGCGATAAACGCCCGGCTCGACCGCGTGGTGTACGGCGCGACCGACCTGCGCTTCGGCGCGCTCGGGAGTCTTACCGACGTAAACTCACTCGGGCTCAACCATAAGCTCAAAGTGACCGGCGGGGTGCTTGAGGAGGAGTGCCGTGCGCTGCTTCAGGAGTTCTTCCGGGAGCGACGCTGAGTGGAGTGATGTTTTGCCTTATGGCAGATATAATGACCGGGGCAGGACAAAGCCGTATAAAACTCGCCAAGGGTAAATAACCACCGCGCATAGCGCGGCAAGGAGCTGGAATGTATCTGCAGGAAATGAAAATATCCGATTCGGCCAGGCTCTGGACGGTCAGAACCGATAAGTTCAAGAAGAATATTTTGTCAATGTCGGCAATCCTGCCGCTCGGGCCGGGGACAACCCCGCTTGATTTGCTCTTCCCGAAGGTTCTCGTGCGCGGGACTGCCGGTTATCCTTCCAATGCAAGCCTGAGAAGAAGGCTTGAGGAGCTCTACGACGCGCGGATTGCCGAGAGCGGCAGCTATTTCGGCAACAGCCTCAAAGTTGGCTTTACTGCCGACTTTCTTGATGACAAGGCGGTCGGCAGCCCGGTTCTTGAAGGTGTCATAGCCCTGCTCGCCGATATCTGGCAGAGGCCGGCGCTCGACTCAGCCGGGCTTCTGCGAGAGAACGAGGTGAATCTCGCCAAGCGCGCCATGCGCGACGCAATCAGAGCCGAGATAAACAACACCGCCGTGTATGCCGCGAACCGCTGTCGGGAGATCATGTGCGCCGGCGAGCCCCACGGCTACAGTGTAACCGAGGCCGAGGTCGAGGAAATAACTGCGACCGGGCTTACAGAAAGATATCAAGAGGTCAGGGACAGCGCTTATTTGACCTTTTTCTATATAGGGCCGAAACCCGCCGATAAGGTCGCGGAGCTTCTGACCGCCGCCTTCCCGCCGGCACCCTGCTGCACGGGGATGCAGCGGTCCGACGTGACGCCGTCGCCCGATGGGGCACCGGTATGCAAGGAGGTAAGCATGCCGGTCTCGCAGGCCAAGCTTGTCATGGGATTTACCATTGGCGGCATGGTCTTCTCGGACAGCCCAGAATATTACGCCATGTGCCTTGCTACCGAGATATTCGGCGGCACGCCGTCGTCCAAGCTCTTCGTGAACCTGCGCGAGCGGCTCAGCCTCTGCTACTACTGCGGTGCGTATTATGAAAATCTAAAGGGCATAATTTACGTGTCAAGCGGAATTGACACAAAAAGCAGAGAGGCCGCCCGGGCCGAGGTACTCGCTCAGCTCGACGAGCTTCGGGCAGGTCACATAACTGCCTCCGAGCTTGACGCGGCGCTGCTCTCGATTGTGAACAGCTACCGGCAGATAGAGGACAGCCCCTACTCGATTTTATCATTCTGCTTTGGTAGGGGGATGCTCGGGCTTGACTGCTCGCCCGAAAACTTTATCAAAAGAATCGGTCAGGTGACGATTGACGACATAAAGAAAGCAGCCGAAAGAATCAGGCTTCGGGCCGAGTATTTCTTGGCGGCTCGGGGCGGGGAGGCAGCGTGCGATGAGTGAAGTAAGATGGTTTGAGTCGCCCACGCTCGGCGAGAGATACTGCAAGATAACTTCCCCCGGGCGGCCGGTCATATATGTTTTCCCGAAAGACCTGATAAACACATACGCGCTTGTCGCCGTAAAGTACGGCTCAATTGACCGGAAGTTCAAACCCGACGGCAAGGCCGACTTTATCGAGGTCCCCGACGGGGTCGCACACTTCCTTGAGCACCGGATGTTCACCGATGAGGAGGGCAACGACATCTTTGAGCGCTTCGCCGCCCTCGGCGCCGACGCAAACGCCTATACTTCATACGACCGGACCGTTTATTATTTCAACTGCACCGAGAATTTCAAGGAAGCCTTCGGGGTGCTCCTGCACATGGTCGCCCACCCTTGCTTTACCGACGAGCAGGTGACCCGGGAGCAGGCGATAATCGCGCAGGAAATCAGGATGTACGACGACGAGCCCGAGGATGTCTGCTATCAGAACCTGCTTGCCGCCATGTACCATGTCCACCCGGTGAGGGTCAATATCTGCGGCACCGTCACATCTATTGCCGAAATCACGCCTGAGCTGCTGTATGACTGTCACAGGACATTCTACAGTGCCGGGAACATGGTGATAATCGTCTGCGGCCGGGTGGACCCCGGGAGGGTGGCCGAAATTGTCGAGGCCAATATCCCGGTCTCGGAGGCGGCCGGGCCTTTGCGTTTTGTGTATGAAGAGCCTGCAGAAGTGATTTCACGGCGCATCACGGCGCGGAGGCAGGTATCAAAGCCGGTATTTGCCATAGGAATAAAGAATACCGACATCAGCCCCGACCCCGTGGCAAGGCTGAGGGAGCACCTTTTGCAACGGGTACTCACCCGCATGATATTTGCGGCCTCGGGCGAGCTATATAACAGCCTCTACGACAAGGAGATTATCACCGCCCCGTTTGCCTACAGCTACGACTCTGCGCCCTCGGGCAGCTATTCGCATGTGATAATAACCGGCTCGGCCGAAGACCCCGACAAGGTTTTTGAGCGGACTGTGGAATACATTGCGGCGCTTTGCGGGAGAGGCATTGACAAGGCCGACTTTGAGCGCTGCCGGCGGGTGGTGCTCTCGCGGATGGTAGGCCGGTTTGATTCGACCGAGCGGATAGCCAATGCCATGATTGCCTCGGCCTTCCGGGGGATTGATATTTTTGAGGAAAAAAAAGTCCTTGAGGGGCTGACCGGAGAGGACGCCGAAATGCTTCTTCGGAAATTCTACAAGGAAGATAGATTCGTTTTGTCGGTGGTCCTACCGACGGGGGACGCCCCCGACACAAACCGCAGAAAGGATAATGAAAACAAATGACGACAGTATCTTTCCCGGGACTGGGAATCGGCGAGTTTTCGATGAATCCCACGGCATTTGACTTTACCCTCTTCGGCAGGCATATCGAGATCCGCTGGTACGGAATTCTCATCGCAACAGGCTTTGTGCTTGCGATTCTCTACGCGGTATGGCGAGCCCGCGGTGAGGGGATAATTCTCGACGACCTGCTCGATATCGGGATTTTTACAATTATCTTCGGCATTATCGGCGCGCGGCTCTTTTATGTGCTCACATACGGGGTCTCGAATTTCGTGGTAAAGACAGGAACCGGAGATACGGCGCGGGTGGATGTCTGGCGGACATTTGTCAGACTGATTGCTACATGGGAAGGCGGGCTGGCCATTTACGGGGGAATAATCGCCGGGACACTTACGATTTTTATTGTCTGCCGGCGCAAAAAAATAAACGTGCTCAAGGCCTTTGACGCCATAGCGCCGGGGGTCATGATCGGCCAGATAATCGGGCGCTGGGGGAACTTTGTAAACGGAGAGGCCTATGGCTATGAGGTGCCGGCAAGCAGCCCGCTCTATGCTTTCCGCATGGGGCTCTTGCCTAACATCGACAGTTCGACGGTGATGCACTACTACCACCCGACCTTTCTCTACGAGTCGCTCTGGAACCTTCTCGGCTTTATTTTGATTAACATATTCTATAAAAAGAAAAAGTTTAACGGTCAGATTGCCCTGTCGTATTTCATCTGGTACGGTTTTGGCAGGATGTTTATTGAGGGGCTGAGGACCGACAGCCTTTATGTCGGCGTGTTCCGTATATCTCAGGTAATCGGCTTTGTCTGCTTTATTGTGGGTTCAGCCCTGATGGTCGGGGGGCTGCTGAAGGCAAAAAAGGCGGCATATGAGGCCGCCGACTACGAGCCGGTTTACCCGTTGTTCCACCAAAAAGCCCGCGCTACCAAGGTTCCGAAAGGCAGCGGGAGCACAGTCGGGCAACAGGAAGCATCACCGGCTGAAGAGAAGGGCACAAACCCGCAGAATGAAGACGAGCCTGCCGGCAGGCTGGTTGAGGAGAGCCGAGCCGGCGAGGATGCAGAAAATCTGGATGAAACGGAGCCGGCAGGCGGGCTTGATGAGGATAACAACCCGGAAGATAAGAGTGTTGTAGCAGAGTACGAAGGCGAGACTGCCGGCGGGCAGGGCGAGGCCGGCAACCCGGACAACAAAGAGGAGCAGGAGGAATGGCGACAATAATTGACGGCAAGGCGGTAGCTCGGCAGATGCGGCAGAAAATCGCGGTCGAAGCACAAAAACTTTATGTCGAGCGCGGCATTGTCCCCGGGCTTGCCGTCGTTATCGTCGGGGACGACCCGGCTTCACACATCTATGTGCGCAACAAAAAGCGGGCCTGCAGCGAGGTCGGCTTTTACTCCGAGGTTGTCGAGCTACCGTGTGACACGACCATGGATGAGCTTAAGGCGGTTGTGGAGAAGCTCAACCAAAATGAAGCGATTCACGGGATTCTGGTCCAGCTGCCGCTTCCGCCGCAACTGGACAACAGGGAAATTATTCGGACAATCGACCCTAATAAGGATGTCGATGCCTTCAGTCCGATAAATGCCGGACGCGTGCTTGCCGGGAAGTATGATTTTCTGCCCTGCACCCCGGCCGGAATCATGGCGCTGCTCAGAGCCTACAATATTGAAGTCGAGGGCAGGGAATGTGTGGTGGTCGGCAGGTCGAATATTGTCGGCAAGCCCATGGCGCTGCTGCTGCTCGAGGCCAACGGCACAGTGACGATATGCCACAGCCGCACAAAAAACCTTGAGGAGCATTGCCGGAGCGCCGACATCCTGGTGAGCGCCGTCGGCAAGCCCGGTTTAATCAGGGGAGACATGGTAAAGCCCGGAGCCGTGGTCATCGACGTCGGCACAACCCGGCTGCCCGACGGGAAGCTTGCGGGCGATACTGTTTTTGATGAGGTGGCAAGCGTCGCCTCATATATCACGCCGGTCCCCGGCGGGGTAGGGCCGATGACAATAACCATGCTGCTGCAGAACACGCTCACGGCGGCAAGGCTGCAGAGCGAAGCTAAATAAAAGACCGGGGAGAACTCCCCGGCAGATTCGTATTGTTTGTTTTATCGTATGGATGGACCACTCTGCAAATTCCGGCAGAAATATTACACTTTATCGGATTTGTCGAGATGGTCTTGATATGCTTTCTTGATCATCTCAAATGAAGTGTCGCTTATGACATGCTCAATCCGGCAGGCGTCGTTGCGCGCAGTCTCCTCGTCCACGCCGAGTTTCATGAGAATCTTGGTCAGGAGGGTGTGGCGCTCGTACATACGGGAGGCGATTTTCATACCGGTCTCGGTCAGGGTTATCCGCCCGTCTCCGCTCACCGTGATATAGCGGTTTTCCTTGAGCTGCTTCATCGCCACGCTCACGCTGGGCTTTGAAAATCCGAGCGAATTGGCGATATCGACCGAGCGCACATACCCGTTCTGCATCTGAAGAATTAGAATCGATTCAAGGTAGTTCTCGGCCGATGCGTGAATTTTCATTCCGACACCCCCTGTCCCGCGGTAATCGCACCAAATAGGTGTATGTATAATAATACCATAGATCCGGGCACAAATCAAGAGCAAACTTGTTGTCAAGGAGAATTATAATGGTTTTTGACTCCGCCGAGTGGATCTGGCGGGACGCTGTCCCCGGGGAAGACGAATATGTTGACTTTTTATGCCGCTTTCCGGGAAGTGTGGGTGGCCAGTGGAGGCTCAGGATTGCCGCCGATTCAAATTACACCGCCTACCTCAACGGGAAGCTGGCCGCTTTCGGGCAATATCCCGACTACCCAGATTATAAAGTATATGACGACATTGACATCAGCGGGCTGATATGTGAGGGCGAAAACCGGCTGGTCATTACCGTCTGGTATTACGGCCGCAGCTCGCAGACCTACATAAAGGGTAAGGCCGGGCTGATATTTGAGGTGGCCCGGGACGGACGTGTGGTCGCCTTCTCGTCTGCCGGGACACTCTCGCGGCTCTCGCGCGACTATATATCCGGCCGTTGCAGGAATATCACATACCAGTTGGGCTTTACATACACTTATGATTTAAACCGGGACGACGGGTATATTTTCCAGGGCACCGAGGGATTTCAGAGGAGCCGGGTTGTCACCGGAATTTCAAAGAATCTGACACCGAGGCCGGTAAAAATGCTTGTGCTCTGCCCCCGTGTGCCGGCATTTGCCGTTAAATACGGCTCGTTCAGCTACACAAACCCTGCCGCGCCGCCCGAGGTGAGAATGCAGAAGGCGGAAATCACAGACCTGGGCAGGGCACAATTCCCGCTGACAATAAAGAGAGAGCCCGGTCGGGACGGCGTGTATGTCATCGCGGACCTCGGTTCGGAGACCTGTGGGTTTCTTGACCTTGACATAGAGTTGCCGGCGCCCTGCGAGGTTGATATAGGCTACGGCGAGCACCTGACCGACGGCAGATGCCGGACTTCGGTCGGGAACCGGAACTTTACCGCGCAGGTTATCTGCCGTGCCGGGGCAAACATGTATATGAACACATTCCGGCGCTTCGGCTGCCGGTATGTTCAGCTTTTTGCGCCGACAGGGGAAATCACGGTAAACTATCTCGGCATACGCCCGACGCTATATCCCGTGAGGGTGAATGAATATAAAGGAAAAAACGCATGGCGCCGGCGGATATGGGAGGTTTGCATCAACACCCTGCGCCAGTGCATGCACGAGCATTACGAGGACTGCCCCTGGCGCGAACAGGCGCTGTACACCATGGACTCGCGCAATCAGATGCTCTGCGGCTACTTTGCCTTCGGAGAATATGAGTTTGCACGGGCGTCGCTGGTCCTGATCTCAAAGGGAGTGCGCCCCGACGGGCTGCTCTCGCTCTGCTATCCCGCGGGAATTGATTATCCCATACCCTCGTTCTCGCTGGTTTATTTCATACAGGTAAACGAATACATTAAATACTCAGGTGACTTGACGCTTGCCGAGGAACTGTACGGGATGCTGCAGAAGCTCATGCAGGTTTTCCTCCCGCGCATCGACGAGACCGGTCTGATAAAGAGCTTTGCCGGCTGCTGGAACTTTTACGAATGGTCGCGCGGCATGAGCGGGAAGATGGTTGAGGACAGTCCGGGCTACGAGGCACCGCTCAATGCATTTTTTGTACTCGGGCTCAGGTCGATGGCCGAAATTTCGGAGACTATCGGCAGAAATCAGGACTCAGAATACTATCGCAAAACGGCCGACGCGGTGGCAAAGGCAATCGGCAGGCGCTTTTACAATCACAAGACCCTGCTTTTTGAGTCATACGATAACAGGGACAGCGGGCAATACAGCGTGCTGACCAACTCGTTATGCCTGCTCTGCGGGGCCGCCGAGGGATATGATAAGAGTCACATGTTAAGAACATTGGCCTCTAATGGTGCGGATAATTGCGGATATGTGACCATACCCAACACGCTCAGCATGAACAGTTTCAGGTTTGATGCCCTGCTTGCCCACGACCGCAAAAAGTATGCCCCGGTGATTCTTGCCGAACTGGATCGGGATTACGGGTATATGCTGGAGCGCGGGGCGACTTCCTTTTGGGAGACCATTGAGGGGGAGGCGGCCTTCAAGGGAGCCGGCAGCCTCTGCCACGGCTGGTCGGCGCTGCCGATATATTATTATTCGATGCTTGAAAATTGTGAAGAGAGTATTTGACAAACCGCGGTGCTAATGGTATAATATGTCCGGGTAGCAGAGTGAAACCGGGCGGAAAACGGAGGACAGGCAAATGAACAAGAGTGCTAAGCAGAGCATATATTTTGCAGTTGCCGCCTTCGCGGCCCTGCTCCTGGCGGTGCTCGGCATCTGGGCGGCGGCAGGAGGTATCTCGGCAGCAAAGAGCGGGCTGCTTTATGCCTGCTCGGTGCTCTTGCTGGTGCTTTCTGCCCTGTATGTCTATATCATCTTTTTGTCGTGCGACAGGGAGCCGAACTATTTCTTGTACGACAAAATAACCTGCCGCAACATCCCGCTCTCCGAGCTTACCTGGAGTATGGTAGACGAGCGGGTCGACAGGTTTATCACAGAACAGTTCGGCGGCGGGTACTTTCTCTGGTCGGGTAGCAGCACGCTTTCCGACGAGCAGAAATTCGGCCCGGGGGGTATTATGAGGCCGCTTGTGGCATATAAAATGCTCTGCGATATTGCGGTCGACGAAAAAGAGGGTGGTCTTGGCGACTACTTTAAGTTTTTCGAGCATGCCGACCTGACTGTTATCAAAACTCTTTGTCGAATACTCGATGCGGCCGGCGAGGGTGAGATGGCGAGGGCTATTATGACATATAAAACAAAAGGCGGCTCGCCGGTGAATTTCAGGCACTACCTCGGCGCAAATGCGAAGTACCTGCAGGGCCGGATGCTTGCCTACGTCAGGCGCAACATCGAGCGCTTTTACTGAGTTATGTTTATCATAAAAATAGCCGGGCTTTATATTGCAGTCGACCACAAACATGACCGCGTTGCCCGGCTTTGTAGTAACTATATTGTCTCCGGCAGTACATACGACTTTTTGGTGCGCGCCGGCGAGGAGGATATTTCAAATGAGATAAAGACCGCCGGACAAAAAATATCTCCGGCAAATGCCGAGGCGGCCTGCATATATCGCGCGATATGCGAGCGCCTGCCGGAATACGGCGCGTATATGCTTCATGCGGCGGCTGTTGAGTACGGGAGGCGCGCCTATGCCTTTGCGGCCTCAAGCGGGACCGGAAAATCCACACACGCCAGAATGTGGACGCTGGCCTTCGGCAAGGCAGCCCGGATAATCAACGGTGACAAGCCGATTGTGCGCTGGTCGGAGTCGGGCGCACGGGTTTACGGCACGCCCTGGTGCGGCAAAGAGGGACTCGGGCTCAACACGAGCTCGCCGCTTGCCGGCATCTGCTATCTTCTGCGCGGTGAGGAAAACAAAATCCGGCGGGCGGGGAGCCATGAGAGCCTTGAGAGGCTGATAAGGCAGATTTACATCCCGCGCAGCCCGGAGAGGGCCGTATTTCTTTTGCCGCTGCTCGACCGAACGGTGCGCGAGATACCCGCATGGGTGCTTGTCTGCAATATCTCGCCCGAGGCGGCGATAACCGCATATGAGGCTATGAAAAATCGTGCTGTAGAACTCTAATTAATTTTGGCCGCCGCTGCCACAACTTCGCCGTTTGCGCACCTGTTGCCCCAGGCGTCAATCAGCGCGCCGTCTCTGAAAAAGCAGATTATCTCGCAGTTGTTGGGGCACCTGCCGCACTCAAGTCCCAAGGTCTCAAAATCGGCTTTGCAGATGTCAAAGCTGAATCTACCACCCCCGCCGCCCTGCTTTTTTGCAAGAATCGCCGCCCCCAGCGCCCCCATGAGGTGCGAGTCGGGGGCGACTAATATTTTCTCCTGCGTTATTTCCTCAAAGGCCCGGGCAACCCCCTCGTTTTTGCTCACCCCGCCCTGAAATACGATAGGGGGCCTGATGTTTTTGCCTTTGCCCACATTGTTCAGATAGTTCAATGCGACCGCCCTGCAGAGCCCGGCTATGATGTCTTCTTTCTTGTGCCCGGCCTGCGCCTTGTGGACCAGGTCCGACTCGGCAAAAACCGTGCACCTTGCGGCGATTTTGGTCGGATTCTTTGAGGTTAGCGCGATTTTGCCGAAATCCTCAACCGCAACACCCAGCCGCTTTGCCTGTGAGGACAAAAAAGACCCTGTCCCCGCGGCGCAGAGGGTGTTCATCGCATAGTCTACCACAATGCCGTTGTCGATTATTATGATTTTTGAATCCTGCCCGCCTATCTCAAAAATCGTTCTGACATCGGGATAGACCGAGAGGGTACCTATTGCATGAGCGGTTATCTCGTTTTTCACAATGTCGGCGCCTATCATCGCGCCGATAAGCCGCCGCGCCGACCCGGTGGCGCCCGATGCTTTTATTTCGACATCCCCGCCGGTCTTCTCATACAGCGTCCTGATAACCCGCTTTACCGCGGCGGTCGGGTTGCCCTCGGTCCAGAGATATTCGGAGGCGATTATTTTGTTGCTATCGTCAATTATTACACCCTTGGTTGAAATTGAGCCGGTATCAATTCCGAGATAACCGGATTTCATGTCGACACTTCCTTTCGCATCATGAGCATATCATAAAAGGCCTCAAGCCGGGTTTTGACGCCCAGCTCCGAGGTCTGGGAGTCAAAGCTGAAATAAAGAATTGGTATTTTGTAGTCCTGGCTGATGTTTTGCAGAACCGGCATTGCGTTGATCTCAGGAATGCAGCCGAAGGGCTTTATATGGATCAAGCCGTCGTACCCGCGCTCGGCCAGTGTCATGCTGCGCTCGACGCTGTCGGTTCCGTCCGCGCCGAGGTGGTATTTGAGGTATTTACCCGCCGCCGCAAGGATTTTCGGCCTGAGCTTTGGCTTGTCAAACAACAAAAAAGTGGCGGTTATAAACCTGCTCACCTGTATTTTGTTTTTTGCAAGTTCCTTTTCAATGAAATAATTGCTAAATGGCTCCATCAGGGTATAGAGCTCACCGACAAGGCCGACCTTAAGGCAGTTTTGCGGCTTGTCCACTTTGAGACTCTTGAATTTCTTCAGGTAATCCCTGAAAATTGTGTTGAGCTGCCTGAAATTATCGACGCCTTTAAGACTTTGCAAGAAGTCATTGTGAAGCCTCTCAAAGCTGCCCGGGACCACCTCAAAGCCGACGTTCTCCCTGATGTACGCCTCGATTAAGTCCATTTTCCGGACCATTTGAGTGGCCAGCAGCACATAATACGCCACCCCGAAAATACTGAGCCTGGTCCCGAATCTTCTGGCGGTCCTGTATAGCGTTCTGGCGTTCATGTCCTTGGCAAACAGCCTGATGAAATCAAACTCATATCCGAGGTCGCGGAGAATTTGCTCCTGTATTTCGGCATAATAGCCGTACCTGCACCCCCCGCCCGACTGGAGTAGCACATTGGCTCCGGCCTCGAGCGCCTCGATAAAATTGCCGAGATTGTACTTGAAGGGGACGCAGACAAAATCGGGGCTGTACTTGCTGCCCAGCTCAAGCGTCTTTTTGGTAATAGCCGGTGGGACCAGGATTTTGTGGTTTTTGAAGATATGCCGCAGCATATTATCTATCACAACGCAATAATTTCCCACATGCGGGAAGCTGAAAACTCTGGTTTGTGACAACGCAAATCTCCTTTTTTAAAATTTATCAGCCGCTTTTCCCGACCCTCTCCTTTACGATATCCATGAAGCTCTCGATCCGGGTATGAAGCCCCGCCTCGCCCTGCAGCTCGTCGATAATAAGGTTGATGGTCGGGATATTTTTGACCTTTCTGATTATCAGCTCGTTGACAAGCGAGTCGGGCCCGCAGGGAAAGGCGGTCAGGAGTATCATTCCGTCAATTTTGTTCTCGAGCAGCTTGATTGAGCCGACAAGCTCCCGGTTGTACAGCCAGTAAAGCGTCTCTGAAATGGCGCCCGATGCTCTGGTGCACTCGTCCTTGTCGGCTGCCTCGGCATAAACCGGCAGTCCCCCGAGGGATCTGACGTAGTCGGATATAGGTCGCCCTATCAACTTGTCGTAGATATTGTAGGCATGTGAAACAATCAGGATTTTCGGTCCCCCGGAGCTGTCGAGCGCCTGCTGCTGCAGTGATATTTTCTGCTGATCGCTCTCCTTGTACGTTCTTTTAGCCTTCCGGTAAGCTGCCAGCGACCTGAGCCGGCTGAAGCCTAAGGCTTTTCCCATCCTAATAAAGCCGCCCGGCTCCCGGCAACCGTTCGGAACATCGATGTTGTAATCGAGAAACTTAATATTTTCAAAGGTGTTTCTTGCAATATCATAGAGCGCGTTGAACTTGACGCACACGTCCTTGTTTTTGCCGTAGCTTGCAACCCTCGGGACCAGGATGTAGTCGCATTTTCCGACCAGCGAGAAGACATGGCCCAAAAAGATTTTTGAGGGCAGGCAGCACTCGTCGATCGAGTATTTGATGCCGCACTCAAGTATCTCGCGGTCGGTCTCCCTGCTTGTCAGAATGTCGCAGCCCAGCTCCCGAAAAAAGGTCTCCCACATGACACCGTATCTGTAATAGAGCATCGCCCGGGGCAGTCCGATTGTCATTTTGTCGTTTCCTTTCAACGGTTTGATTATGTATTTATTATTTTCACATCAGGTTTTGTTTTTATTCACCAGTAGCCCATTGTGTAATTAAAAAATAGGTGAATAATACAAAACTATTTACATTTATCATTGAATGTGATATAATTTAAACAACCGTTCCGGGGATTGAATTTTCAAGAGCTTCCGAACGCAAGATAACCTACACAACCGCAAGTTTTAATGGAATTATCTTGATAAGTCAGGCTTGAGTTGAAATAGACTATTGTGAATATAAAGTAGAGATTGAGGATTTCATATGAAGATAATACCCTTTAGTCCGCCTGACATCACCGAGTTAGAAATAAAAGAAGTTGTAGAAACCTTAAAATCTGGATGGATTACCACCGGGAAACGAACCAAGTTGTTTGAAAAAAAACTAGCGGAGTACATAGGGACCAGCAAGGTTGTATGTCTGAACTCACAGACTGCATCAGCTGAAATGACACTTCGGTTGTTAGGGATAGGGCCGGGAGACGAGGTGATTGTGCCGGCATACACATATACCGCCTCGGCATCAGTCATAAATCACGTCGGAGCTAAAATTGTAATGATTGATGTCGATGCGGATTCATTTGAGCTTGATTATGACGCAATTGCAGATAAAATAACAGAAAGAACAAAAGCCATAATTCCTGTTGATCTTGGCGGCCGAATGTGTGATTACGATAGGATTTATGAAGCAATTGAAAGTAAAAAACATTTATTTCGTTCAAATAATGAATTACAGGATTTATATAACCGTGTGATAGTCATAGCCGATTCCGCTCACGGGCTCGGTGCTATGAGAAAAGGTAAAATGAGTGGACAAGTAGCTGATTTTACAACCTTCTCATTTCACGGGGTAAAGTTTCTGACAAACATCTGATATTATCAACACCTCAAAAAGCCTTATATATCAACGCTTCTACGGCTTTTGGGTTTATATATTTTTAAGTGACTTTTCAATTTTCAACTGAATTTTTATAGCAACAAATCTACACCCGCCACGAGGATAAGTTCCTGACAAAAACTATTAATGTCGTGTTATTATCTTTACCTCGTCTGGGTGAGCGTGACTAAAACAAAGGGAGGTACCGTTTATGTATAAAGCATTTTTTAAACGCTTTTTTGATATAATCCTTTCGTTTTTTGCAATTGTTCTTTTGTTATGGCTGTTTATCTTTATATCACTTGCGATTGTAATAGACGACCCTGGCCCTGTGTTTTTTAAACAGAGGCGAGTGGGAAAAAACAAAAAACTTTTTAATATTTTAAAGTTTCGCAGTATGAAGATGAACACTCCGAAAGATACCCCTACACACCTACTTAAAAACCCCGAACATTACATAACAAGAGTTGGCAAATTTTTAAGAAAAACATCACTTGACGAGCTGCCGCAGATTTTTAATATTTTTGTGGGACAAATGAGTGTAATCGGCCCCAGACCTGCGCTTTGGAATCAAGATGACCTCGTAGCTGAAAGAGATAAGTATGGCGCAAACGATGTCCGCCCCGGACTTTCCGGCTGGGCACAGATTAACGGCCGTGACGAGCTTGAGATACCGATAAAGGCAAGCCTTGACGGTGAATATGTTGAGAAAATGAGCTTTATTATGGACATAAAGTGCATTTGGGGAACCGTTGTTTCTGTGTTTAAGCAGGAAGGCGTTGTAGAGGGCGGTACAGGTGCTATGAAGAATGATGAACAAGAGACAGCAGAGAAGGAAGAAGAGGTTGCAAGGACCTGAAAAGGATACTGATTACCGGTGCGAACAGCTATATCGGAACTTCCTTTGAAAATTATCTTAAAAAATGGCAGAATGAATATCAAATTGACACAGTTGATATGATAGATGGCTCGTGGCGTGAAAAAAGCTTTGCGGGCTATGATTCGGTCTTTCATGTGGCTGGAATTGCACACTCTGATACCGGAAAAATCAGTAAGGAAAAAGAAAAACTTTATTATAAGGTAAATACCGACCTGACCTTTGAAACCGCAAAAAAGGCAAAGGCTGACGGAGCAGGTCAGTTTATCTTTATGAGCAGTGCCATTGTGTATGGCGAAAGTGCTCATATCGGTAAAATGAAGATTATAGATAAAGATACTCCGCCGTCTCCCGCAAACTGCTACGGAG
>JBMNUI010000042.1:0-17469 GCA_050946195.1 Eubacteriales bacterium | reverse complement strand
TATCGAGGAGATGACAGTACCGATGAACGACCGCGCCTGCTGGTTCGGCGACGGGGTCTATGACGCGACCTACTGCCGCAATTACAAGATATATATGCTGGATGAACATCTTGGCCGCTTTTATGAAAGCGCCGGGCTGCTCGGTATTGTAGTCCCGCAAAAAAAAGAGGAGCTCGCCGCACTTCTCTGCGAGCTGGTAAAAAAGGTTGACTCGGATGAACAGCTTGTCTACTGGCAGGTGACCCGCGGGACCGGAATGCGCAGTCACGCCGCCCCCCAGCCGGCGACGCCCGGCAACCTCTGGATTACGCTCCGCCCCAAGAGTGTCATGAACACCTATGAAAAAGTCAGGCTCATCACCTACCCCGACACCCGCTTTCTGCACTGCAACATCAAAACCCTAAACCTCATTCCGTCGGTAACGGCCGCGACCGCGGCCGCCGCGGCCGGCTGCTACGAGGCGGTGTTCCACAGGAACGGCCGCGTCACCGAATGTTCCCATTCAAATATACATATAATCAAGGACGGCGTGTTCCGCACCGCCCCGGCCGACAACTACATCCTTGCCGGGGTCGCCCGCGCGAACCTGATAAAGTCCTGCGGGCGGCTCGGAATCGAGGTGAGAGAAGAGCCCTTTACGGTCGAGCAGATGATGGCGGCAGACGAGGTGATAGTATCGAGCGCCGGGGGTTTCTGCCTTGCCGCAGAAGAAATCGACGGCCGCTCGGTCGGCGGCCGCGCGCCCGAGCTGCTAAGGCAGCTTCAGGACATGGCTGTACGTGACTATTTAGAGAAGACAGAATAGCCGTCACTTTACAAATTCGGCCAGGTCGTCCTCCGTGATACCTATGATGCGCGAGAGGTCGTCTGCCCGGCGGATTTTGTCAAGCCCGGCCAATGAGTGCGAGTCGGTGCCGAATGTGAATCTGCAGCCGGCGGCCTTGGCCAGTTTCATGACGCGGATCAGCGGCTCGCCGGCCCAGTCGTTCTCGGGAAATCTAAATGCCCCCACGTTTATTTCGATTGCAACGCCGAGAGCCTTCGCGCTTCTGAAGCATTCGGTCAGCTTGTCTTCGGGGAGCAGGTTTATGACCCGGCGGCGGGTCTCGCCTGAAATACCGCATGGGTCAAAGGGGTGCGCTATTGAGACCGGTACCGCCGCGGCGAGCTTAATAAACTCGCTGTTTGCCATGAGGGCCGAAAAGCTGCTCAGCATCGCCTCGGCGCAGTACCGCTCAAAATCCACAGCCGGCGGGAAGAATATTCCGGAGGCAACCAGCGCGTCATAGTCGACATAGCCCAGTGAGTTTGTCATCCGCCGCACCTGGTCGGCACTCAGTTCGGGCAGCGCTTTTGCAATTCTCTCCCGGAATATCTCCTTTAAGGCTGTCACATCGGCGGTGTCGGGCATGACGTAGCCCCGCATGTGGATGTGCGAGTGCGGAACCAGTACATAATCAAACTGCCTGGCCGTCTCGGCAAGCATCCCGAGGGTGTCGCTCGCGGCGAAGTATTCGGTCTCGACGCCGATTAAGACTTTCACGCCGCAGGTGTCGGCAGGCACCGAGTCTCTTGCCTCAAGCCCGTAGCTTATCGTCTGGTTCTTGTACCATTTTGAGGCTCCCGGCACCTTTTCGTCCCACAGGTGATTTGAGATGCCGAAAACCTTATGCCCGAGCTCGGCGGCCCGGCGCACGAAATTTGCTATTGACGCCTCGGGGTCGTAGCAGCAATGCGAAAGGGTCGAATGGGTATGTATGTCGTGTGTAATCCGCATAGAAACCTCCGCAGCTATTTTTTCTCATTATATCATTGAAGCATCTTTGCGTCAATAAAAAAGGGATGAAAGTCATAAAAACACAGAGCAGCGCGGACTCAGTCCCGCGCTGCTACTTTTCATAAAGTATTTTCTTTTCTACTGTAGGGCGTGACGACAAGGCGCACCGGGACTTCGCGCTACTTTCCCATGTTAGTTAGTAGACTACAGGCAGCAAAGCGCGGGACGTGGGACCCGCGCTACGAAATTTGCGATGAGCGAGGTGTGGGGCAGAGCCCCACGTGCGTCTTTAAGCGGGGATTCGGGAGCGGAGCCCCCGTTTATTTCCCCGCCTGAACCATACAGGTCAGTTCGATGGAGCTGAGTATATTGTTTCCGGTTCCGATGTCAACCTTTGTCCAGTCATCCTCGCTGCCCTCGTAGAACACTTTTTTCAGGTTCCGGCAATCGGCGAGAGCATAGTCGGCGATTTCGGTCACTTTTTTTGTCAGCGTCAGCGACATGAGCGAGGACGCCGCAGGCATGTAGACCAGACGGCTTCCGTCGGCGCTGTAGAGCACCCCCACATAATCCTTGTAGGCAGGGTTTCCGTCGGCCACAGATATGTATGCCAGGTTCGTGCAACCGCTGAATGCGCCGGCTCCGATTTCTGTCACCCCGGTCGGGAGCTGCACTGCGGTAATCTGGGTGTTGCCTGAGAAGGCGCCCGGCGCTATCTTTGTCACCCGGTCGCCGCTCTCGGATTTGTCGGGGATAATCAGGCAGGTGTCGGTGCAGGTGCCTATTCCGGCCAGCGCGCAGGTTCCGTCACCGGCACTGATAAACTCAAGCCCCCGGCTTGCGGCGGTCATCGGGTCTGTGCCGGTCGGTATTTCCTCAGCGGTTGAGGACTCAGTATCGGTGGTTTCGGTAGGCGTGGTTTGGTCTCCGCCGTTCTCATCTTGCTTGCAGGCGGCCAAAAAAAGCCCGAGCACAAGCAGTGCCGCAAGTATTATACCAATCTTTTTTTTCATGTGCTTCCTCCGCTTTTACTTCCATATCCGATATCCTATGATGCTCGCCCGCAAATTATACCATTATTTACCTGTAATGTCAATTATAATCGTCCGACACAAGTCCCCGCGGCACATCAAAAAAGCACCCCCTCCGCTGCTTTTTAGCAGAATAGGGGTGCTTTCGACTTTTTATTCGGGTCAGTTCCCGATTTTCGGGTCTCCGAATATTTCGCCTAAGAATTTTGCAATGTCGGTGTTGTCGACCTTTTTGTTCCTGAACAACTCGGTGCCCTCGCCTATGGCGTAGACCGGAACATCGGCGTTGGTATGACTGGTTGAGGTAAAGACATATTTATCGGTGTTTTTGTTCAGTGCAACTCCTCCGGTCTCATGGTCGGCGGTGATAATCAGCGCGGTATCTGGGTGGCAGAGGGTAAACTCCACGACATAGGCAATCAGTTTGTTGTATCTTGTTATCGCTTCTATCATTCCCTGAAGGTTATTGTCGTGCGACCGCTTGTCGATGTAACCCTCCTCCATCATCGCAAAGAAACGCGAACCATCTACTGAGATTGACCAAAGCTCGCGCCGCGCCTCGGACACAAGCTCATCGCCGATGCTCCCGACCGCAAAATCCACCTCTTTGTTCTTCTGCAGCTCTTCAATCTGCGCCTTGATTTCGGCATCCGAGTTCCGGCTCAACACATGCACCAAGAACCCGCCCGGGGTAGCGCCGGTGATTACGTCGGTGGTCAGTATCGCGGTTCTTGCGCCCTGAGAAGCGGCAAGTTCGCGCACGTTTTTGAGAATCTTGCCGTTCGGGTTCATCCCGAGATAACCGTTCAGCGTTTTTTTGCCGGTGGCAAGCGCCGTTGCGGACGCAGCGCTGTCGGTCGTTCCCGAGTTTGAGTAGGTAGTGCAGGAGCCGGTGTTCGGGAGCTGTTCGGCGACAAACTCGGGCAGTCCTGCGTCAAGCGCGGCTTTGACATGGTTGAAGCCCATGCCGTCCCCGATGAGCAGCAGCGCGTTTTTTGCCTCCTTGAAGGCAAAGGTCCTCGGGTCATATTCGGTAGGCAGGTCTTTTATGTCGATATCGACATTTTTGCCGCGAGAGGCCGCATAACTGTTGATAAATTCGCTTACCCCGCCTCCTATCATGTAGGAGTTGCCGGTCATGACAATCTTGCTGCCGGTGCAGGCAAGGATATACTGGTCGGCGCCAAGCGTCACCGACGAAGCCGTTTTGCTCTCGGATCTGTTGGTGTTGCCGATGAGTATCTCATATTCCTGCTCGGCTTCGGTATCCTTAACTATTTCAAGCGAGATGCCGCTGTTGTAATAGAAATAGTCAAAGAGGCACTCGACCGCCGAGCTGGTGTAGAGCCCGCACCCGTCGGGGATTACTATGCGGTATTCGGTGATATTCACCCCGTTTACCGATACCATGCCGAGCGGGTATTCGTATCTTTCTATGTAGCTTAAGTTGTTCGGAACTATGACTGTCTTTGCCGCGGTGTCGACATAGTTTGAAAAGAAATAATTTATTCCCTCGATTGTGGCCTCGTCGCCTCCGCCGATGATATAAATGCGCTCATTCTGATAAACAATGGTAAAGTCGCGTTCGCGGAGGTTTTTTAATATATCGTCTGCTCCGGGGCGATCGCATTTTCCGACGACTATCTCTTTTGCAATCTCGGCGGGTTCTTCGCCCTTTTTATACCAGTCGGACTCAATTTTAATATGAGTTCCGGTCACATCCCACAAATCGGAGCAAAACTTTGCGGCAGCCGACACAAGTGTCTGAGAGGCATTATCAGGACGTATAATCTTGTATTCGGTTGCCCCGTCCTGAATTACGCTGACCGGCAGTACCGGGGGCTCGGTTTCAGCCGTTGTGGTTTCGGCGGTGCTGTCGTCCTCGGGTTTCTCAAGCTGGCAGGCAGCAAAGCTGATGCAAAGAAGCAATGCGAGCAAAAGCAGAAATATTTTTTTCATGTTGTTAAAATCCTTTCAGAAATTGACCGTAAACCTTATAATTACTATACATACTTTCGGCAAAAAATGCAATAGGTTATCTCAATTTTTCAATCGTTTCGGCCAATTTCTTCTTCATTGCATTTTCCCGATTTTTTAGCAATGAAGCTATATTCCTGTTACCTGTAGAAAATAAGCTGTATATTGCATCGCTAAAATCGGTTCCGACAATTTTGATGACATAGGAGATGTGGTCGTGTATCAGGGTCAGCATCTCAGCCGACTCGACGTCGGTCGCGGACTTTGCCTTGAGCGCCAGCTCATAGTACGCCGGAATCAGCGCATGGTCGGAATAATAGGTGCTCGAATAATAGGAAAGCGCCTCAAGCAACACACCCGTACGGGTAAGGTCGGAGGTGGTGATCGGCACCATCATTGCATGGGGATTCGGACTGACATGCCAGTACTTTTCCTGCGATTCGTCGTATTTTGCCACCGGCAGGATACCGAAATTAATATCCTCCTGACGCGACTTGGAGGCCATAAGCAGGGTGTCGACAACAAAGAGGGTCTGTCCGTTGATAAACATACTCCGGGCGGTGTTGGTGTCGGTTATAAGGTAGCAGTTGTCTGCGGTAAAGAGATCCAGCAGCCCCTGGTAAACATTAATGAAAAATTCCCTCTCGTCAAAGCAGGTAAAATACGGGATTCCGTCGCGCCCCTGCTTCATTATCTCGGCATCACAGCCGGTCAGCATCGCTTCGTAAAAGGTGGTGGCGTTGTTGGCGATCCCCACGCGGTCAAGTTGGGTTATTTTGCCGTCCCCGTCGAGCTCTGCGACCGCGACCTTTGCCATCTGCTGCATTTTTTCAATAGTCCACTTGCCGGCTGCCACAAGCTCGTACGGGTTTTCAAGCTGAAGTTGGTCCAGCAGGGTCTTGTTGAAATATGTAGCCCTTGAGTTGTCAAGCCCGGTAATAAGCATATCGCTGAAGGTATAGTAGAGCCGGCCGGCAAAAGAAAGCTTTTGCTCGGCGTTGTGGTCCCACCACGGGTTGGTCAGGTCAATCGAGTCAATGGTGTAGAAGTCGACCGCATACCCGAGATTGACCACCCGCATGATGTTTGATAAGTTGATGGTAGCGATTGTATATACGTCTTCGCCGGCGGCAATTGAATTTATGACTCCGTCGACGTTCACGTCGCTGTCAACTATCTCAATGTCAAACTGCTCTTCAACTATAGTTGTGCGTAAGTAGAGCGCGTCGTTTATAGGCTCGGCATTAAGCGTCTCACTCATAATGGCATTGGTGGTGTACTTGGTCTCATTGACGAAGCCATTTGCCACATTAAATTTGTACCCCGTGTACTTGACGTCGGGCAGCGCCGGCGCAATTTGGGTTTTGGATTCGGTTGCATCTGCCGTGCCGGACGAGGCCGTGGTTGTAGTAGTTTCATCTGCTTCTTTGCCGGTTGCGCAGGCAGCAATGAGCGGGATGAGAATCAGTACCGCAAGCATGGCGGAGATTACTTTTTTTAGCATAGTTGCCACCCCTTATTACTTGTTATATTAGTAATTTTAGCATATGTTCGTAAAATATTCAACACCCTTTTATGATTTAACCCCGAAGCCCTTAGCAGTTGACAGGCCGCGGCATTTGTGGTATCATATTCGCATATCCGGCAGGCATTAAATTACAGAGACAAGGAGCGGCGTCATGAAGAAAAACATCAGGATACTGTTCATCGGTAACAGCCACACCTATTACAACAATATGCCGCAGATAGCAAAGGAGATTTTCTCGTCGGCCGGCATCAACGCCCAGGTCACCATGCAGACCGAAGGCGGCAAGGGACTGCTTTACCACTGTGACCGACGGGATGTCATTTTCAATATCATCTACGGCGGGTATGATTATGTCGTGCTCCAGGATGTCGCAAAAAGTTTCGACCGGCAGAACTTTATCGAGGGCGCCGAGAATATCAAGAAGAACGCGCTCGACAAGTCGACCGCAAAGCCGGTATTCTACATGATTTGGGCGCACCGCGACAAAAAATCGCTCCAGCGTGAGATCACGGCGGCATACGCCGAAGTCGCGGAAAGTTTTGATGCCCTGCTGGCCCCGGCCGGAGAGGTCTGGCACCGGATGCTGCGCGCCGACAAATCGCTGCCCTTCTACCGCGACGACGGCAATCATGCCACGCCGCTCGGCTCATATCTTGCCGCGACGACGATTTTCTATGCAATTACCCGCCGGGCCCGCCCGCTGCGCATTGCCCCCGACGGCGAGCCGCATACCTCACTTGAGCTGTGCCGGCGCATACACCGCCTGGCCTGCCGCACAGCCAAAAAATACAATATAAAATGAGTGTTTCAATTGGCGGCGTCCGCCTCTCAAAGGGTATTATGCTCGCCCCTATGGCTGGGGTCGCCGATACAACCTTCAGAAAAATCTGCCGTGCGCTCGGCGCCGAGTATACAGTTACCGAGATGATTTCGGCCCGGGCGCTATGTTACGAGCAGAGAGGCCGCAGGAACCGGGGCGGGCACAAGACCGCGCAGCTTGCTCAAATAACCCCCGAGGAAACTCCCTGCGCCGCGCAGATTTTCGGTTCTGAGCCTGAAATTATGGCCGAAGCCGCCGCAATGCTCTCGACCGGAGAGTACCGGGGATACGGCGGCTGGGAGCTGCCCTGCGCCATCGACATCAACATGGGCTGCCCTGTCCGCAAGGTGGTCTCAAACAACGAGGGCTGCGCCCTGATGAGAGACCCGGAGCTTGCCGGGAGAATAATCGAGGCGGTTTGCCGGGCAACCAACCTGCCGGTGACCGTGAAAATGCGCGCCGGCTGGAGTCCGGACGAGATAAACGCCCCCGAGCTCGCCAGAATTGCCGAGGCGAGCAGGGCGGCCGCGCTCTGTATTCATGCCAGAACCCGGATGCAGATGTACGCCCCCGGCGCCGACTGGGGGATAATAAAAAAAGTCAAAGAAGCGGTGTCAATTCCGGTTTTCGGGAACGGCGACATATATTCGGCCACCGACGCCCTTCGTATGTTCAGGGAAACCGGCTGCGACGGTATCGTCGTAGCGCGCGGGGCGCTCGGGAACCCCTGGATTTTCAGCGAAATTGCCGCCGCCCTTGAAGGTCGGGAATACCGGTTACCCGACATTTCGGAACGTTTAGACCTTGCCCTGCATCACGCCGAAGAAACCCAAGCCCGGCTTGGCGGAAAGGCCGGCATTGCCGCGGCAAGGTCGCATCTGGCCTGGTATGTCAGAGGTGAGCCCGGTGCGGCGGCAGCCCGCGCCGCCATAATGCGTGCCGGGTCGCTCGACGAGGTGAGGGAAATACTCAAAGGATTACTGTAACCGGACAAACTTCTATTCCTCGTTTTCGTTCTACTAACTTCTATCTCCTTGCAACTAGCAACTATTTTGGAGGTTACCATGCTGCCTGAAAATCAACACCTGGCAGACCTGATGAAAAAGGCAGCCTGCGGCAACGAGGCCGCGTTTTCGGATATCGTCAGGCACTTTGAAAGAATAGTATATAATATAGCAATGCAGGCGACAAAAAACCGCGAGGATGCGCTCGACGTCTCGCAGGAGGTCTTCATGAAACTCTGGCGGACCGCCGGCTCCTACCGCGGGGAGTGCTCGGTCACCTCATGGGTTGTCAGGATAGCGCGCAACACCGCACTCGACACCCTGCGCCGGCGCTCCACCCGTCAGACCGACTCACTGACAATTGAAGACGAGGACGGCGACACCACCGAGCGCGCGATTCCGGTTACCGAAGGGGACGACGACCCGGTATCCTCATATGAGCGGAAGGAGCGGATTGCCGCGGTCCGGCGGGCAATATCGGAACTCAGCGACGAGCATAAAGAAATAGTTTTGCTTCGGGACATACAGAGGCTGAGCTATGCCGAGATAGCCGAGCTACTCGGGATTGAGGAGGGCACCGTCAAGAGCCGGATTCACCGGGCGAGACACTGTCTGAAAGAAAAATTGATTTCATGGAACATTTTATAGACAATAACGTCATATTACATAGAAAAACCTAAGAGGAGCATCTATATGAAATTCGAAGCCGGAGCCGCCTGCGATGTTGTAAGCGGCCTGATAATCGAATATATCGACGGCGAGCTTGATAAGGAGACCGCGGAGCTTGTCGCGCGCCATATCGAAACCTGCCCCGACTGCCGCAAGCTCTATCGCGACCTTGTGGCGGTCTGCCGTGCGGCCACCGAAGCCGCCTACCCGGCCCACGGCGAGCTGCACACGCGGGTTATGGCCGCAGTCAGGGCCGACAAGAAGGCGCGGCTGATGAGGCGGGTATCGGCTTATGCGGGTGTCGGAATTGCCGCCATGCTCTGCATATTCATCGGAGCCGCGGCGATTTTCGGCGACCTTGGACGGAACGCCGACTTGTTCAGCGGGTTTTCCGCGGAAATGTCAAACAACAAGACCGAAGCACCGGCGATGTCCCAGTATTTATTCAATCGGGCCACAGCTCAGGACAAACTGAGAAACGAAGCATCAAGTTGCAGCAGCGACACCGGAATTGAGTGCTTTGATGTGACGAAAGACGATACCATTGCCGAGGCAGATACAGCCGACCTGACTCAAATTGCCCCGGCCGACAGCGAAGCAACTTCCGACAAGTCAGGCGACTCGCTGCATAACGCCGCACTGCTGGTCGGCTGCTGGGAGCTTGCAACCGACAGCGGCAAGGCGGTAACACTCACCATGACAACCGCCAATACCTTCACACTTGTTGATACCGGCAAGAATGTCATAACCGGAAGCTATACGATATTAGATGATGTAATTTCCTTTTCCTATCCGGGAGGAGTTTCGGAATACAGATACTACATCGGGAATGAAGGGCTCGGCCTTTCTAATATCTCGGGAGACGATATAATAAAATGAGTCCGAAAAAAAAGGCGGCATACGACGCGGTGGTCCTTGCCTCCGACCCTGTTCTTGACGAGCTTCTTCTTCTGCTGCTCGGCGAGACAGGCTGCAGGGCGACAGTAGCGGACCCCGGCACATTGCCGGCGGCGCGGGTGCTGATTGTCAATCTTGACGATGATGCCTCGGCAGAGGCAGCCGCGGGGCTGCGCGGCAGCGTCATTATCGGAATCTCAAGACATGAGGATTCTATCCCGGGGGCGCTCAGGCAAAAATGCCGTACGATACTTCACCGGCCGGTGAGCTTTGAGGACTTCAGAAACGCTGTCCGCGAGGCTGTGAGTGAGATCGGCAGACTCTCGCTGACAACCGGCGGCAGGTCAAAAGCCCGGCGGCTTGAGATCGACCTGACTTCCCGCTGCGTGTCGTCTGGCGCGGCAAGCGTTAAGCTCACCCCAAGCGAGCTTACACTGCTTTCCCGTCTGATCGAAGCCCGGGGCAAGGTCGTGCCGCGCGACGAGCTGGCCCGGCTTGTTGGCGCCGGCGCGTCAAATAAAACCGAGGTCCATATCAGCAACCTCCGCCAAAAGCTTGAGAAAACCTTCGGCGACCGGCTTATTTACACAGTCCGCGGCGGGGGGTATATGTTAAAAAAATAATTACCGGGGGAATTCAAGTCCCCCGGTTTTTGATTCGGGGGCAGGGCCTACGCCCCCCGCGCTCAAGGAACTCATAGCAGCGGCGCAAGCAGCCGGAGCAGGCTCTGGAACAGCCTTGTGATAAGGTTCACCCGGCAGCTCTCCTCTGTTATCTCCTCACATAGCTCGAGCGTCGTGAGGAAATCCTCCTTGGTTTTCTTTATCGTATCGCAGCCGTAGAGCATGACGCCGCATTCAAAGTGCAGGTAAAGGCTGCGGTAGTCAAGGTTGGTGGTGCCGACCGACGCCGTCGTGTCGTCTGATACAAAGATTTTGGAGTGCATGAACCCCCTTGAATATTCGTAAATCCGCACGCCTGCCTTTATCAGATCCCGGTAGGACGAGCGGGTCGCGACATGCACCAGCTTTTTGTCGGGGTGGTGGGGGGTCACAATCCTGACATCCACGCCGCTCTTAGCTGCAAGGGTGAGCGCCGAGAACATGCTGTCGTCAACTACCAGATAAGGGGTGTTTATGTAGACATATTTTTTTGCGTTTGCAAGTATCCGCAGGTATACGTTTTCGCCGACGTTGTCGGTGTCCATCGGGCTGTCGGCATAGGGCTGCACATAGCCGCTGCCCTGGATTTCGCAGTCCCGGTCACTCCAGGGATAATAGGCGGCATAGTCCTCGGTGGTGTTATTGACGATAGCCCACATCTGCAGGAACATGAGCGTAAAGCTCCAGGCCGCGCGCCCCCGCACCATGACCGAGGCGTCCTTCCAGTGGCCGAAGCGCTCCACAAGGTTAATGTACTCGTCTGCAAGGTTGATTCCGCCGGTGAAGGCGACCTTGCCGTCGATTACAAAGATTTTCCGGTGATCGCGGTTGTTCTGTATTACCGAGAGCACCGGGCGGAAGGAATTGAATACCGTGCATTTGATGCCAAGACTTGCGAGATATGCGGGGTAATCCTTCGGCAGGGTGAGAAAACAGCCGAGGTCGTCGTACATAACTCTCACCTCGATGCCGGCGGCAGCCTTCTCGGTGAGGATTTTCAGCACGCTGTCCCACATCACGCCTTCGTGAATTATGAAATATTCAAGGAATATGTATTTTTCGGCCTTTTTAAGCTCTTCGATAAGGCGGGTGAATTTTTCCTCGCCGGGCGAGAGGTATTCGGTTTCGGTGCCGTCATACACCGGAAAGCCGGCGAATTTTTCAAGATACCTCATCTCGTTGACATGCTCGGGATAGGCTGCCGCCGCGCTGTCAAGAATACTGCCCTCGGGCGGGCAGGTCTCGCACTTCTCGCGCAATACGCGCTCAAGCCGGCGGGAATACCTGCGGGTGGAGGTCTGGAGCTTTACAAGCAGGTAAAAGAGCCCCCCGAAGACCGGGAACAGCATGATGATTGCAATCCAGAGCAGCTTGTATCCGCCCTTGGTGTTCTGGGCAAGGATATGCAGCGACACCCCGGCGCTCACAATTGTGAGCAGAATTGTGACTATCGAGTAGTATTTGCTCCCGAGGGATACCAGAAAAATCAGAAAGCATAACTGAAGGAAAAGGAGCAGGACGACAAACAGCCGGCGCCTGAGGAATATTCCGAACCATTTTCTCCGCGTGGTTGATTTCACCTTTGTCCCCTCTTTCCTTAATGTGAAACTATACTTTATTTTATTATGTTAAACATAAAAATTCAACATTGTGACGGTTTTTGGCATAATAAGTGAGTTGGTTTGAAAAACACATCTAGTAATCCCGGAAAGGACAATTATATTTTATATTGACTACGGCAATCTGCCATGCTATAATATGTCAATGGGTGGTCTCGGGCAGACCCCATATACTTACCGAAAACAACCGAGGCATGCGCAGGCGGCCGATTCCTGCGGGCCCGGCCATTTTCGGGACACAGTAAAAAGCAGGGAGGGATTGTTTTTATGCAGCCGGCTATTACACTGATTTACGCAATTTCCTACTTTACGGTTGTCATCGCGCTTGCGTTTGCAGCCTGGCTTTTTCTATGGGTGAAGCGGCAGAAGTGCACAAATCAAAAGATTGTTGAAATTTCCTCGCTTATCAAAGCGGGTGCAAATACCTTCATCAGCAAGGAATATAAGGTGCTTGCCGTCTTTGCGGGGGTTGCCGCGGCCCTGATTTTTGTCTTTCTCCCGACCCCTGTCTGGCAGGGCGATGTATTAAAGAACCTTTCTATGGCGATAGCCTATATCGCCGGCACGGTATTCTCGGCTATCGCCGGGAAAATCGGGATTATCGTGGCGACCTCGGCCAACTCGCGTGCCGCAACCGCCGCCGAGAGCGGCATCAAGCCGGCCTTTCTGGTCGGGTTCAGGGGCGGCGCGGTGATGGGGCTTGCCGTGGTGAGCTTCAGCCTGTTGGGTGTAACCTCGGTGCTTTTGATTTTTGGGGACTCGTCAATTCTGCTCGGCTTCTCGTTCGGCGCAAGCTCGCTGGCCCTCTTTGCCAAGGCCGGCGGCGGCATATTCACAAAGACCGCCGACGTTTCTGCCGACCTGACCGGCAAGGTTGAGCTCGGTATTCCCGAGGACGACCCGCGCAACCCGGCGGTAATCGCCGATAATGTCGGCGACAACGTCGGCGACGTGGCGGGCATGGGAGCCGACCTTTTCGACTCGAATGTCGCGGCAATGGCGGCCGCGCTGGTCATGGCGCAGTCGCTGACCAACCCCAAGGTCAACACCGCGATGGTATTCTGCTACGCGGCGCTCGGCCTTATCTCCTCGATTATCGGTATTGCCTGCGCGCGTATCGGAAAGCGGGGCAACCCCACCCGGGCGCTCAACTCCTCAACCTATGTTACGACCGTAATATTCATTGCGCTGACCGCCGGGGCGACCGCGCTTTTTGAAGGCTTTGAATGGCGTGTTTTCCTCGCCTCGACCGTGGGGCTTCTGGTCGGAGTTATTATCGGAATCACAACAAACTACTTTACCGACGACACTAAGCCTATTGTCCGCCGTGTGGCGAAAGCGTCGCGCTCGGGCTCGGCCTTCACTATTCTGTCGGGCGTGTCATACGGATTCATCTCGGCGCTGCCGGCTATGGTCGGAATTGCCCTCTCGGCGCTTTGCGCATATAAAATCTGCGAGCCGCTCGGCGAGGGGTATGCCATGTTCGGGATTTCTATGGCGGCGGTCGGAATGCTCTCGATTGTCGGCATGATAATCAGCAACGACGCATACGGTCCGATAGTCGACAACGCGCGCGGGCTGGCCGAGATGGGCAACCTTGGCGAGGAGACCGTACGGGTTGCCGACGAGCTTGACAGTGCCGGGAATACGGTCAAGGCGGTTACCAAGGGCTTTGCAATAGGTGCTGCGGGGCTGACGGTAATCTCACTGCTCGGCGCATATATGTCAGAGGTCAACGTGGCGCTGGCCGAGGCCGGCCGCGAGCTTATCAGCGGGTTTGACGTAACCGACCCGACGGTCTTCTTCGGAATTCTGGTAGGCGCTGCCATTCCGGCGGTTTTCTCGGCAATGCTCATGCTCGGGGTTGACCGCAACGCCCAGCGCATGGTGGCCGAAATACACCGCCAGTTCACCACGATCGACGGCCTGCGCGAGGGCTGCGAAGGAGTTATGCCCGAATACGACAAGTGCATACAAATCGCCACGTCGGGCGCGCTGCGCGAGCTGATTCCGGCCGGGCTTATGGCAATAGGCGCGACTGTTGCCGTCGGCTTTATCGGCGGGGTGAAGGCGGTCGGCGGCTTTCTGCTCGGCAATATTATCTCGGGACTTTTACTTGCCCTCTTTATGTCAAATGCCGGAGGGCTGTGGGATAACGCCAAGAAATACGTCGAGGCAGGCAACGAGGGCGGAAAGGGCTCTGAAACCCACAAAGCGGCGGTGGTCGGGGACACGGTCGGCGACCCCTTCAAGGATACTGCCGGTCCTTCGTTGAACACGCAGATAACCGTCGTGTCGCTGGTTGCCTCAATCATGCCGGCGCTGTTCGCTGCTTTCTCGCTTTTTGGTTAATATAATATGGAAGACATAACGTAAATATCCGGCCTCCGAAAAAACGGAGGCCGGAGTTTTTTAGCAAATTATTTAAAAAAATGTATTTACAACCGGTCCGAAATATGATAATATTAACACAAACCTCTCATGCTGTGCACAAGCATACCCAAAATAATCATTAATTGGAGGATTAGACATGAAAAAAGCACTTCGGATAATGTGGGCACTTATGGTTTTTTCAATTGCGTTGACCCTTCTTGGCGCGATACCGGCAAGCGCTACTGTCATTGAGGTTCCGCCGCTGCTCATGACAGAGTTCGCCATGAACCCCAGCGGCACGGATTACAGAAGCGAGTATGTTGAAATATACAACTGCACCTCGGAGCCCATCAATCTCAAGGACTATAAGCTGGCCTATCAGAACACCTCAGCCAGAAACTCCGGAATAATACTGTTTAACGAAATCACCAAGTACGCCAAGTACGACATTCAGAAGAACGGCAAGGTCGAGCCCGAGCAGGCCATGATTGAGCCGGGCAAGTGCGCCGTTATCTGGATTAAGGGCAATAGCGGCGACAATAACGCCTCGGAGTGGACGACCGAAGATTTTCTTGCTTACTATGAGAATCCCGCCGATGTCAACATGTTCATTGCCGAGCATGACATAACCTCATCAAACCAGTTTGTAAACGGCGGCAATTTCTATATGGTGAATAATTCGGGAGATGCATGGATATACCTGTATCTTGTCAGGAAGGAAGCTACAGTTGATAACTGGCAGTCTCACATAATATCCGGCTTTGAGTCACCGGTCGCGGCTTTTGCAACAGATTCGTATGTGCATCTGCAGTTCGACCCGACAAATGGCCTGACCAAAGTTTATTCAATAGTATCGGGTGGTCGGAATCTGGCCAAACCATATCTCGGAATAATAATGGAAGAGCAGGACCCCTTCTTTGGCTCCGTCACCACTACCACGCCTGAAGAAACCACGACATCAGCACCCGGAACTTCGGAAACATCAGCACCCGAAACTTCGGAAAAGGAAGAAGAAACCACCACCGCACCTCCGTCCGATGATGATACTACGACCGTTGGCGACACAACCACAGCGCCCGGCAAAAAAGACGACGGCAAAAAAAGCTGTAAGAGCACAATAGGGCTCGGAGTAATGGCGCTGCTTTTGCCGGTGGCTTTTGCGGTCAAGAAAAGAAAGAGATAAAAGCAACAGGTACATAGTTACCGGCAGGAACGCTGTCGGAGAAAAAATAGGGCGGGCTGCCGGAAATCAGACTGATTTGCGGCAGCCCCATTTTTATTATGCTCATTTCCGTATGTTTTAAATTTTCATAATTTTTCCGGAACTTTTTTTGTTCTGCCTCGTCCCTATGTTATAGACATCATTTATCAAGGCTGCAATATACACGGCTGCCAGTCTAAAACAAGGGAGGGATATATTTGAACGTTTTCAAGAGAGGTCTTATCAGCATTGTACGCAGGCCGGGGAAATCGGTCATCCTGCTTGTACTCATTCTGGTACTAAGCAATATTATCGCCGGCGCGATATCGGTCAAGAACGCGCTGGTCAACACCGAGGACGCCATCCTTGAAAAGATGGGCGTTGAGGTCACAATCATAGAAGACTGGGACGCTATAAGATATATTGGTGGCGTCGTGCCGTCAATCACCCCCGAGATGGTGGAGACAATAGGTCAGTCGGAATATGTCAAGGAATACGATTACTCGACGACGTATTATTTGGAAGCCCGGGATGTGAAGAATTATTATTCCGATTATTACTATGATGGAAACGGCTCGTTCACCCTTATCGGCGGCCAGAATACCACACTCAAGGATGTCAGAAGCGGTGACATCACCATAAAAGAAGGCCGGGCATACACCCAGGAGGAAATTGAGAGCGGGGCGCCTGTTTTGCTGATTTCCGACAAGGTAGCGCAGCTAAACGGACTGAGCGTGGGCTCGACCATCACCTTCCTTTATACCCTTTATGACAACTCAGTTGTCAGGGATTATGCGGCAAAAGGCGACGGCGACTTTAATATACCGGGTTTGCCGGTCGAGCCATGGGAGCCGAAGGTTATAAAGACCTTTGAGTTTGAATTCAAAGTTATAGGCATCTTTTCCGCCAAGCCGATGCGCTATACCGACTGGAACGGCAATATCGTTGAGACCGACAGCCCGCTCCTCAACACGGTCTACACCGTCAACAAGGCGACAAACGCCTGTATAAACGAAATACAGAAGGAAGCTCAGGCTGCCGGTGTGCCCGACAACGTATACATCAACACCGCGGCGGTTTTCATCCTAAGGCACCCCGATGATGTTGAGCTGTTTGAATCCCAGAACAAACAGCATCTTCCTAAGGGACTGGTGTTCAAAAACAACGCCAAGTCATTCGAAAGTATCCGCACCCCGATGGCAAACGTCGAATGGATAGCCGAAATAGTCATGTGGGTTGCCGTCGGCGCGACGGTTCTGATCATAAGCCTTCTTGTCACCCTGTTTTTGCGTGACCGCAGGCACGAGATGGGCATATATCTGGCGCTCGGAGCACGCAAGGGCGCGATAGTCACCCAGATTCTGACCGAGGTGCTGGTGGTTGCCCTGATTGCCGTCACGCTGTCGGTATTCACCGGCAACCTGCTGGCCTCCAACATGTCGGCCACAATGCTTGAGAACCAGCTGACCGAGGAGCAGAAAAATGAGGCAGACGGAGGTCATGACGTAATACCTTTCAGGGATATCAGCGTTTCTTCCTCCAAGAGCATCGGCATTCTACCCGTCCCCATCGAGGAAGAGGACACCGGCCAGATTACTACCGAGGATGTCATGGAAATGTACAAAGTCAGACTTGATCTGAAGACCGTGCTATTCATATACCTTATCGGAATGGGCAGCGTGCTGGTCTCGACGCTGGTGCCGATTATATACACGCTGCGGCTGAAGCCCCGGCAGATACTGATGTAAGGGGGAATGTGTCGTGCCTAATATATTATCTGTAAAAAACCTGAACTATTATTATCAGGACGGTGACACCCGTCGCTTTATACTCCGAGACGTATCCTATGAATTTGAGCGTGGCAGGTTTTATACAATCCTCGGTGAGTCGGGCAGCGGCAAAACCACTTTC
>JBMNUI010000041.1:0-17804 GCA_050946195.1 Eubacteriales bacterium | reverse complement strand
TATGGCAAGCGTGGCAGCCGACAATGAGTATTCGGATGCATACAGGTACTACAAATACATCAAAGCCATAGCCTCTGCATACGGCGGGGCGCGGCTGGTTATCGTCGGAGAAGGAATCGACAGCTCAAACATTTACTTCGGCAACATAATGCTAACTCAATAATTAACGGGGTACAGAGATGAAAAAGAAGAACAGCAAAATTGACGTCGAGACGGCTCAGGAAAGTCAGCCCGTGGGAAAAAAGCGGCGCATCAGCTCATACAGCGTGATGAAATATGTTATTGCGGCAGTATTGCTTGTTGTACTTGCATATTTCGGATTTACCTGTGAGGTGCGTGAGGGGACCTGCGCAGTCATACTCCGCTTCGGCGCGGTGCGCGAGGAGATAATCGAGGCAGGGCTGTATTTCAGGCTTCCCTGGCCCTTTGAGTCGGTGGTGACATATGACAACCGCGTCCAGTACCTCGAGTCGGGTTTTCTTGAGACAACCACGAAGGACAAGAGAAACATAATAATCCAGTCATATGCGATATGGGAAATAAAGAGTCCGCTCAAGTACCACAACAGTGTGGGCTCGCAGGGCAAGGTTGATTCATACATAAAAGACCAGATTTTCAGCGCGACCAACAGCGTGATGGGCGCGTACAATTTGATCGGGCTGGTCTCGCTCTCAAAGGAAGAGATAAAAATCGACGAAATCCAAAACGAAATATTTAATCGTGTAAAGGAAAACTGCGAGCGGAGCTACGGGATTCTCGTAAAGGACATCAGCATACTGCGCCTCTCGCTGCCCGACACCAACCTTGAGAGCGTTTTTGAGCAGATGAAGGCCGACCGGCAGAAGGATATTGACACAATACTCGCCAACGCCCAGCACCAGGCGAACAAAATAATAGCCGACGCCGACGCCGAGGCCGCCGCGATAATTGCCGACGGCACGACGGCCGCTGCCGAGATAAACGCCAAAACCGAGACAGAGGTTGCCAAAATCTACGCCGAGGCGCAGGCCGCCAACCTTGAGCTCTACAGGTTCCTAAAGCAGCTTGACACTCTGATCGCCTCAGTGGGCGAGAGCACCATACTTGTGGTCAAGGCCGACGAATATCCCTTCAGTATCCTGACGCAGTATTCGGAATATATCACGGACGAAGACAACGAGGTGATAATAAACGACCTTTCATATATCCTCACAAAGCTGCCCGAGGCCGACCGGCAGGCACTGATTGACGCGATATACGCCCTGATGAGGGAGTATACGCCGGAGGTGGGCGGGCAATGAAGAAAAACACCTTGTTCGGCGACATACTCAGCACACTGACCGGGTATTTCAAGTGGCTTGTTTTGATAATTGTGCTGCTCATCTGCGTATCGGGCATACGGGTGGTCAAGAGCGGCGAGGTTGCGGTTATTCTGCGCTTCGGCAGGCTGGTCGGAGACAGCTATGAGGAACAGGTGCATGAGGCCGGGCTGCTTTTTGCCTTTCCGTACATAATAGACGAGGTCATCATCGTCCCGGTGGGCAACGTCATGGAGCAGAAAGTGACGACGCATTATACCCAGGGGCATATGACCAACCTTCGCAACAACGGCTATGTCATTACCGGCGACCAGAACATCGCCGTGGTGAGCGCGTCGGTAAAATACGTAATCTCCGACCCGGTGAGATATGCACTCTATATCAAGGACTTACAAACCATAATAAACGCATTTGTCAGCAACGCCATGCTTGAGGAGGCGGCCTCCATGCCGGTTGACAGCCTTCTCACCTCTGAGAAGGATGCATACGGCCGGGCGGTGCTTGCAAACGCGCAGTCAAAGCTCAACGCAATAGGTGCGGGAGTGACTATCAGCACGATTGAGCTGACAAATGTCAGCATGCCTGCCGAGGTCAAGGATATTTATGATATGGTAAATTCGGCGACGGTTCAGGCCAGCACCCGGATAGAGCAGGCGAAACAGTACCGCGAGAATCTCATACCTCAGGCACAATCTACGGCAAACGCCAAGATTGCCGAGGCTCAGGCAATATATTCGAGCAGCATCGCCGCTGCAAACCAGGACCTCGCTGAATTCAGAGGGTTGCTTGAAGAATACAATCTCAACCCCGATTTGGTGATGACACGGGTTTACAACGACAAGGTGACAGAGGCCATCAAAAAAATCGGCAAGGTCCGCGTGGTTCAGGACGGCGAGACCAAAATTATAATCAATTGACAAGGAGCGCTAAATGGAGAACATAGATAACATCGGCAAAAACAGCCTTGAAGCGCTCTCGCGCGACAACCTGTCAAAGCGCGCCCACAGCCGGCTTACAAGAGAAATAATCAGCGCGGCAATTGCGCTTTCCTGCCTTGCCGTAGGCGCGATTTACTCAAGAATTTTCCCGGCAAGACCTACTATCCCGGCCCTCCTTTACACAATAGGCTTTCTGGTCGAGGGCGTCCCGGTATTTATTGCCGCCGTGCGGGGGCTGCTCAGCAGGAACCTCGTTAACGCCATGGAAATCCTCGTTTCGATTGCGATTATTGCCTGCTTTTTCTCAAATCAGCTTGTGCTCGCGATACTCATCCCGATGATACTCAACATAGTTCATCTGCTCGAGGAGCGGAGTATCATGGGCGGGCGCGACGTCATCGAAGGGCTCAAGCGAATGCAACAGGACACCGCAATTCTTCTCGAGGACGGCGTCGAGCGGGTAGTTGACGCCAGAAACCTTAAGGTCGGTCAGCTCATCGTAGTCAAACCCGGCGCCGGGATACCTATTGACGGGGTAATTGTGCGTGGCGAGGCCAACATC
Source organism: Eubacteriales bacterium (assembly GCA_050946195.1). Classification (GTDB taxonomy): domain Bacteria; phylum Bacillota; class Clostridia; order Oscillospirales; family CAG-272; genus UMGS1002. The sequence goes on along the minus strand of JBMNUI010000041.1, from coordinate 15,006 downwards.
GACCAGAAATCGCTGACCGGCGAGTCGCTGCCCAAGTCCGCGGCGCCGGGGGACAGCGTGTATGCCGGCACAGTCAATATAGACGGGCGGATTGTGGTTGAGGTAAAGGCCGAACATGTCGACACCTCATTCTCGAAGATTCTGTCACTGCTTGAGAAATCCGAAAGTATCGAGGTCCCCGAGTCGCGGATAATCGACCGGTTCATGCGCTACTACATACCACTTGTTCTCTCGGTGGCGGCCGCGGTGGCACTTATCAGCGGGGATATCTCGAAGGCGATAGCAATTCTTGTGGTCTCCTGCCCCTGCGGGCAGATGCTGGTCAGCTCGGCGCCGATGATCGCCGCCCTCTCGGTCTCGACCAGACGGGGAGTTCTAATCAAAAACTCGAAATTCATCGAGGAGCTGACCGAAATCGACGCCGTGATCTTTGACAAAACCGGAACTCTTACAAAAGGTGATCTCTCGCTCACCGATATCCGTCCGGCTGAGGGGATTGACCCCGAGGAGCTTCTGCGGGCGGCGGCCTGTGTCGCATCGGCCTCGCTGCACCCGGTATCAAGGGCGGTATGCAGCGCAGCCGAAAACCTTGAGTATGACCGTGACTATGAGATTACCGAGCTCTCGGGCCGAGGGCTGGAAGGAAGGTCGCCCGACGGGCGGCATGTAGTGCGCTTCGGCAACCGCGAGCTGATGCTTGAGGCCGGAATTGAGAATCTGCCGGTGATAGATTCTCCCGGTCCGGTCAGCTATGTGGCACGGGACGGAATATTTCTTGGTTGCCTGTGCTTTAACGACAGGGTACGCCCCGAGGCTGCAACGGCGATTGCCGAGCTGCGCGAGCTCGGGGTGACAAAGACGGTTATGCTCACCGGCGACAGGGCGGCCGCCGCCGAGGCCATACGTGCCCAGACCGGGCTTGACAGCTATTATGCCCAACTGTTGCCCGAGGAAAAGCTCGAGCAACTGCGCGAGCTTGGCAAAGACCACCGGGTGCTTGCGGTGGGGGACGGCATTAACGACGCGCTGATACTCAAGGAGGCCGACGTCGGCATAGCCATGGGCGCCATGGGCTCTGACACCGCAATTCAGTCTGCCGATATCGCCCTGATGAATAACAACCTTGAGAACATACCTTTTGTCATAAAGCTCTCCCGCAAGACCAGAAGGATGATTTATCAGAATCTGGTCCTCTCAATCGGAATAAGCCTTGTGATGATAATCCTATCGGCCTTCGGAATAATCTCGGCGCTGCTCGGGAGCCTGCTGCACAACTGCGGCGCCTTCGCAGTGCTGCTTAACAGCTCGAGGATACTCAAGACGGCGGAAAAATAAAAAGGAGGTTAACCTCCTTTTTATTTATCGAAAACCGTATGCCGGCGCTTTTTGAGAAAGCTGTTAGCAGCGACTCTTACGTTCCTCTGCTCGCTTTTCGTTCTCTGCCTTCGCTTGGACTTCCTTTTGATATTTGCTCTTCCATCTGTTGAATCCTTCTCGCGAAAGCTCTCTTCTTTTTTCTAACCAAACGTAGGTTTGCTGCGGGATCAAGCAGAAAATACATTATTGCTATTGACTTAAATCTCAAAGTGTGCTATAATAATGGCTGTGAAGTTTACCCGCAGCAAAGCTATCTGGGTGTGGCGCAGTTGGTAGCGCGCTACCTTGGGGTGGTAGAGGCCGCTGGTTCAAGTCCAGTCACTCAGACCATAAAAAGCCTTGAAAACATTAGCTTTTCAGGGCTTTTCTTTTTTCTTCGGGCTGTCGCTTGCATATACGATAATGGTTAAGAGAATGCACATCAAAAAGACAATTACGACTCCGGCATTCTATTATGTAACTGGCGGCCTAATATTTTTCACGCTTTTTAAGAGATTATTGAACTGTATAATGGGATTGGATATGTTCTAAAACACCTTCCGAATGTTTGTATGGGTAACTTTCATTCGACCGGAGTTTTAGAGCATGTCTACTTTTTTGCCCGCTTTTAATATGCGAAAATATTATACCTTACCGCAAAACCCATTTCAATATTGAAAAAATTATGTTATAATATTTATAATAGATATTTTTGTTCTCCGGACTTCTGGCTCACATAGTAAAGAGGATCTGTTGCCCGCATCAGACCCTGTTTACTAAGCCGTCATGAATTAATAAAGGAGAATTAACGAATGCACATAATCAAAAAGGCATTATCCATTCCACTTCTTATTCTTATTTGCGTCGGGCTTCTGATTATATTCGGATGCAAGTCAGGAGATAACACAGACGGGGAGGGAACCACTGTAACCGAAGAAACCACCTCCGCAATTCCTAAAGTGCCTGTCCAACTCAAGCAGAAAATCACCGCCGAAGAGCTGGGGATTATCCCTTATCGCATCAGTATCTCGGATCCCTCGGTAGCAGAAGCCGAGACTCTTGGTACCAATATGATGGTCTATACCAAAACATCAGGATATGTGACATTTTTACTTGATGATGGTTTCGGCCACACCGCTTCTGTCGACATGACGATAACCGAGACGGGCGAGATAAGTTATGTCGCACATTCGACCACATCAGAGTTTAAAGAAGTTAAGCTTCATTACGGTGCAAAAGGCAACGGCATAACCGATGACACTGAAGCCATCCAAAAAGCGCTTAACGAGGCAAAGCCCGGCGACACTGTTTATGTCTATCCGGGTATATACAAGGCATCTCTGCTTGTTATGCCTGAGGGAGTCACACTTGAAATGAGCACAACCATGACCGACGCCAAAGAAGGTCTTACAGAAACATTGGCAAGACAGATATCAAGGGGTGAGATAACCGTGCTGCGCGGAGTCCGGATTATGAACAACGGACATAACATGCCGGGTGCCGAAGGATCGAGTAACTTAACAATCCGTGGCGGCGTAATTGATAACGAAGGCTCTACCCGTTCCGCCTTGATTTTCGGTTGTGCCGACGGAGTTGTGATTGAAAATGTAATTTTTAAAGATATAAAGAACAATCACTTCATACAGCTTACCGGCTGCACCAACACAACCATCAGAAACTGCTGCTTTGCCGGATTTGTGGTCGGCGAAACATTCACACGCGAGGTTGTTCAGGTCGAAGTCTCGACTCCCGGTGCTACCGGAACACCTCCCGGCTCCCCATTAACCTTCCAAGAAGGTGAATATAATTATGCGGCCAACATTGAAATATCGGGCTGTTACTTCGGTGAAAGTGACGAATGCGGTGCTCCTTTGATAGCTATCGGCCACCACTCATATGCGGGAGACGCAACAGTGACCGGTTTCCGTATAGTCAACAATGTTTTTGATGAGGTTCTTCATGCCGCAATCCACTACTGCAATATAATTGATACCGAAATTTCGGGCAACACATTTATCTCAACTTCAAAATATATGAACGCCACCCAATTTTCACAGGCCGCAAATCCTGCTTTTATTGTCATATACCCGGCATCGGGAGATACTACTTATAAAAACATTGTAACAGGAGCAAGTGTGACAAAAGCAGTCTCATCCGAACAGTCGGGAACCCACAACCTGTTGATTAAAAACAACAATTTCATCTTAGGAGAGGGGTCTGACAAGAGGATCGTCTATATAAACGGACCTACAGCTATCCCGGGACTCACTTATGTAACAGGACAGCTCCGACAAAAACTCTTTAATGAAACTCCTTATTACTACACCGGCTTTATCAGGTCGTCAAATTATCTTTCAAATCTTACTATCTCCGGCAATAATATTACGATTGAGGGACAACCAAAATACAGCAACTATTTCATGTTCATCTTAAATGTGTACGGACTTGATATTTCAGACAACAGCATAAATTTGTCGGAAGGCGTCTCATTCAGCACTACGACTTACGGAATCAACGGTCTTAATGCTAAAAGAATTACCAACGGCGAAGAGGCGGGTAAAAGGTATATCAGCACTCAAGGAGTCTCAAAGCCAATCGTCTTTGAGGATACCGGTGGCGGCAGCTTTTCAATAAAATCGCAGAAATCGGTGAACGTTGTTCTTACGGTTGAGGGCTCCGGCAGAATCGAAACACTTCCGAACCCGAACCGAGACGGAAGCGCTATTGTCAGAGTTATCCCTAATGAGGGTTATGTTTTTGACGGTTGGTATACACCAGACAAAACCAGGTATACGACCCCATCGGCTACCATTCAAGACGGAATAACCCTGACCGCGGTGTTCAAAACCGCTCCATAATGGAAAATAGAGAATTCAAAACGTGATTTAACACCACAACTGGAGACATGGAGATCAACATGAAGTTTGAAGTGACCGGCGGAGTTTACCCGACAATGATAACACCATATAAAAACGGGCAGGTGGATTATGATGCAATCGCGGCGCTAGTCGAATGGTACTGGAAACAGGGCTGCGACGGTATTTTTGCCGCTTGTCAGTCCAGTGAGATTATGTTTCTTTCGCTTGAGGAACGCGTTGGTATCACACGTGCAGTTAAAAAGAAAGCCGACGAACTGGCAGCTTCCGATAAGAGCCGCAGGCCGCTTGTGATTGTGGCGTCCGGACATGTCTCGGATTTATTCGATGAACAGGTGAGAGAGCTTAAAGCGATTGCCAGTACCGGAATTGACGCTCTCGTAATCATATCAAACCGGATGGACATAGCAAACACAACCGATGAGAACTGGATAGCCGACACCTCAAGGCTTATATCGTCATTACCGGAAAACCTGCCGCTCGGCATATATGAATGTCCGAAACCCTACAAGCGGCTGCTGAGTGAAAAAACAATTAAATGGTGCGCCGAAACCGGTCGGTTTTACTTTTTGAAGGACACCTGCTGTGAGGCGGAGCTGATAGCGAAGCGCGTTAAATGGTGCTCCGGAAGCCCGCTGAAAGTATTTAACGCAAACGCGCAGACACTGCTTGAGACATTGCGGGCCGGCTCGTCCGGATACTGCGGGGTTATGGCGAATTTTCATCCGTCAATATTCAGATGGCTGCTGGATAATTACATATCGAAGCCGTCGGAAGCCGAAATGGTACAGGCTTTTCTCTGTCTTGCCGCCTTTACCGAGTCGCTGGCCTACCCGTGCACGGCAAAGTATCATCTGGACACCCATGAAGGGGTGAAGATGGGGTATGAATCGAGGTCGTGCGATATAAATAAGCTGACCCCATATCAGAAATCCTGTATTGATCAGATGAATCTTTTGGTTAAGGGAAATATACTGAAGAAACTGGTGAACTGACAAACAAGAATTAATAATGGACAGAGAGGCCGGACTCTCTCTGTTTGAAAGTGAGAATTCTGAATGAGAGCAGTTAACAGCTGGAGTTATGAGCGTTACCGCCCGGCGGTGCATGAGAATGATAAAATTTACATAAACCGCACTGTGCCGGAGGACGGTAAAATCCGCATTTACCATGACGGGGGAGAGGGTAGTGAGGTATTTTACCGCAGAAAGGACAGCGAGGACGTTTGGAGCCGTATGCTGTCGGCTCCCGATCAGGTTGTAATTGACGGGCTTGAAAATGAGATTGATTATGAATATTATATCAGGAACGGGGATCGCGAGAGCCCTCGCGGTTTTGCGCGTCCCGGGAATGTGCCGGGGACCGTGGTGAACTATCTCTCAATGTTTGACCCCAAATATAAATTCTCGGGACAATATTTATGTACTCCATGCATTCTCAGTCATCCTGACGGTTATCTGCTCGCCTCAATGGATGTTTACGGAAAGGGAACGCCTCAGAACCTAACCCTGATATTCCGTTCGGATGACAACGGGGAAAACTGGTATCATCTCAGTGAGCTTTTCCCCTGCTTCTGGGGAACGCTGCTTCTTCATCGCGGTGAGGTGTATATGCTCGGAACATCCACCGAATATGGTGATTTACTTGTAGGGAAATCTTCTGACGGTGGGAAAACCTGGCCGCCTCCTACGGTATTGCTAAGAGGCGCGTGCAACAGAAGCGGCCCCGGCTGGCATAAAAGCTCCAATCGTGTGACCAAGTACCGAGGTCGGCTCTGGTGCGCAATTGATTACGGTTCTCATGTTTCGGGAGGACATGCGTCATTACTGGCTTCAGTACCGGCCGATTCGGATATACTTAATCCGTGCGAGTGGACATTTACCGAACCGCTGCCGTATGATCCCTCGTGGCCGGGAGCATCGGTCGGGGACACACGCGGGTTTATTGAGGGCAACGTAATTCCCGGGCCTGATGGTAAACTCTATAATTTTTTACGGTACAATATTGATAAGGGAACCCCAAATCACGGACTCGCCGGTATGCTTTGCGCTGATGCAGACAACCCCGAAGCACCGCTGAGCTTTTATAAATTTATAACGTTTCCGGGCAATCATTCAAAATTCGATGTGCTCCGTGACGATGTGACCGGAAAATACTATTCGATTGTATCACGCATTTACAGCGCCGACCTGCCCAAAGCAAGGAACTTGCTCTCTCTCATCTCCTCACCTGACCTTGAAAACTGGGAGCTTGTGTGCGACCTTATAGATTACCGCGACCAAGACCCAAAGTATTTCGGCTTTCAGTATGCCAGCTTTATAATCTGCGGGGATGATATTCTGTATCTCAGCCGCACGGCTGCAAACGGAGCGCATACATATCATGATAGCAATTACATTACGTTTCATCGTATAAAAAACTTCCGGGAACTTTAATATCCGGAAACAAAATACCAAAGCAGCTGTATCAGGGCATGTTGAAGCGATGTAGCCTGCATATCTTTCAATGGATGAAGCAAAGGCCCTCAATTCAGGAAACCCAAAAAATACGATTCAGCCTGCCTTATACAAGAATCTGATAAAAACAAAAGTATTTTTCGGCTACCAAGCACATACCAAAAAACGAAATGGGAGTGATAATATGTCAGAAAACAGATATCAGGAATCATATCCTGTAATAGGCATAAGACCAATAATTGATGCACGGCGGGGCGCATTGAAAGTGCGGGAGTCTCTTGAGGATCAGACAATGTGGATGGCAAACGCCGCAAAGAAACTTTTTGAAGAAAACATAATATGTCAGAACGGACAACCGGTCAGGGTGGTAATTGCTGATACAACAATAGGCCGTGTTAATGAAGCGGCCGCCTGTGCCGAAAAATTCAGGCGTGAAGGCGTATCAATAACATTATCTGTTACACCCTGCTGGTGTTACGGATCAGAAACAATGGACATGGATCCGATGACAATTAAAGGTATCTGGGGATTTAACGGAACAGAGCGTCCGGGAGCTGTGTATCTTTCCTGTGTACTGGCCGCCCATTCTCAGAAGGGTCTACCGGCCTTTGGCATTTATGGCAACAGTGTTCAGGATGCAAATGACAGAACAATACCTGAAGATGTAAAAGAAAAACTTCTCAGATTCGCCCGCGCTGCAGTGGCTGTTTCAACATTGCGCGGGAAATCCTATCTGCAGATAGGATCGCAGAGTATGGGTATCGCAGGATCCCAGATAGTGCCGGAGTTTTTCGAAAAATATCTCGGCATGCGTGTGGAATCAATTGATGAAGTTGAATTGCTTCGCAGAATGGATGAGAAAATCTACGACGAGGACGAGTACCACAGGGCGCTTGCATGGACCTTCAAAAATTGTCACGAAGGGCTTGATAAGAATCCCGAGTTTATACGAAGGTCCCGCTCACAGAAGATCAAAGACTGGGAATTCTCGGTTAAATCAGCGCTTATCATCCGTGATTTAATGGTAGGGAACGAAAGGCTTCCGGATAATTACAAGGAGGAGAGGTCAGGTCATAATGCAATCGCAGCAGGCTTTCAGGGGCAGAGACAATGGACCGACCGTTATCCTAATACGGATTTTGCTGAGGCAATCATCAATACATCCTTTGACTGGAACGGAAACCGAGCTCCTTATATTCTTGCAACCGAAAACGATACGCTGAACGGAATCAGCATGCTGATTATGAACCTGTTGACAAACCGGGCGCAGATGTTTTCCGATGTGCGTACTTACTGGTCTGGTGACGCTGTGTACCGCGTTACCGGCTATAAGATTGACGGATATGCAAAAAAGGCCGGTGGATTTATACATTTAATTAATTCCGGCGCCACCTGCCTTGATGCAAGCGGAGTCTGCACCGACGAGGCAGGGAATCCTGTTATGAAAGAATGGTATAAAGTTACCGAAGAAGATCAGGAAAAAATGCTTAGCAGGGTAGAGTGGTGCGCGGCCGATAATGGTTATTTCAGGGGCGGCGGTTTTTCATCCCGCTTTGTAACTTGTGCTGAAATGCCGGTAACAATGTTTCGCATCAACTGGATAGACGGACTTGGCCCGACGGCACAGATCGCGGAAGGCTGGACAATCAAGCTGCCTGATAAGGTTACCGATATTATCTGGAAACGAACCGATTATACCTGGCCTTGTACCTGGTTTGCGCCCCGCTGTGACGGAGTGCGCGGAAGCGCGTTTGAAAACGCATACAATCTGATGAACAGGTGGGGAGCAAATCACGCGGCGATAAGTTATGGACATATTGGTGCCGACCTTATCACGCTTTGTTCAATGCTTCGTATACCGGTCAGTTTGCATAATGTCCCTGTCGACAGTATTTTCCGTCCGGCGTGTTGGAATGCTTTCGGTATGGATTATGAGGGCCAGGATTACCGAGCCTGCTCTGTCTACGGCTCTATGTACCGGTAAAGAGGATTGATAGGTTGATCAACATCTATAATGTGCAAGGATTCAAATAAAAATCAACGGCGATGCCGTTGATTTTTTTATGTTTATCTGTCTTCGCGGAAATATCCGACGCCGATGGCGGCGGGCTGTCGGTTGTTTTTCTTTTTCTTTACAGAGTTTATTACAAGTATTATGGCGGTTATCGCAAACGGAAGCGCTTGGTAAAGCTGTGATGGAATGGGACCGAGCCATCCGAGCGTTTTCGGGAAGGCGCTCGCAAGCGCTCCGCCGTAAACCTGAAGCGTATTGAAAAATCCGAATACCATCGTGCCTATTATCGCGATTGCCGGGCTCCAGTTTACGAATATTACGAGCGCTATCGCGATCCATCCGTATCCGCCGATCCAGCAGTTCATACCCTCAAAACTTCCGCCGAGGTTAAGCCCCATCTGGTAACCGCCGATTCCGGCTATTCCCGAGCCTGCGATAATACCCATATATTTAGTGAGCGTTACATTAATCCCGACCGAATCGGCCGCCGACGGATTTTCGCCGACCGCACGGAGTTTCAGTCCCGATTTTGTTTTAGTGAGATATATCCATACGAGAATTGCAATAATAAATCCGAGGTAAACGAGTATATTGTGTGAGAAAAGAGCTTTGCCGATTACCGGAATATCGCTCAATAGCGGGATTTTTATAGCGGCTATGCTGCCCATCAGCCTCTCGCATTTTTGCATTACCGGCCAGTTTTCGCCGAAGCCCTTGCCGATGAAGAAATAAAGCCCTACTCCAAACGTCGTGACAGTAAGTCCGGTTACGTTCTGATTGGCGTGGAGCGAAACGGTCAGGACCGCAAAGATTAGTCCGCAGATGCCGGCGCATATGAAGGATGCGATTATACCGACAAGCAGGCTGTCGGTCATGCAGCCGAAAATATATCCCCCGATGGCGCCTACGGCCATCGTGCCCTCGAGGCCGAGGTTCAGACTGCCAGATTTTTCGGTGAGGATTTCCCCGACCGTTCCATAGAGGAGGGCGATATTATAAACGACGACATTAAATAAAAAAAGTGTTATGACATTGAGCTGATTCATTTCGTCTCCTCCTCTTTCTTTGGTTTTTTGTTTATCACCACTTTAAATCTTATGAAGAAGTCGACGGCAAGGACCGAGAAAAGTATTATACTCTGAAGCAGATTTGCAAAGTTTGTATCGAGACGCGTGAAATTGGTGCTCGCAACCTGACAACCGTATTGTAGTATCCCTATAAGTACGGAAGTTATGAAGATTCCCAGCGGCTCCAGTTTCGCAAGCCACGCGACGATTATGCCCGTCCAGCCGACGTCGTTCGTTATGGAGATCGAGAGCGACGTCGATGTGCTCACATGGAAAGCTCCGGCGACGCCGATGAGAAATGCCGAGAAAAATATCGTCCTCACAATAATTTTCCCGACCTTCATGCCGGCATATTTAGCGGTGCTTATACTGTCTCCGACGACCGAAATTTCATATCCGTGTTTTGTTTTCTTCAGATAGAAAGCGATGAATACGGCAAGCAGGAGAGCAATTATCAGGGAAATATTCAGCCGGAATTTCCCCATCTGTATTGCCGGCATCCATGCGTTTTCAGGAATTACCCGGAAAACCGGTCTTGTCGAATCGGAACGCAGAAAGATGTTCCAGTCGCCCTTCGTCTCACCAAAAAATTTTAGCACGTACAGCGCTATATAGTTGAGCATGAGTGTCATCAAGGTTTCGTTTGTCCCGAATTTCACCCTGAGAATTGCCGTCAGCATTCCGTAGATGCCTGCCGCCACACCGCCGCACAGCGCCATTATAAATACGGTCGCGCCCGAAGACATATTGCCCTCTGATATAATACCGACCCATGCGGCGACGATGGCGCCCGTAATGAACTGACCCTCTCCGCCGATATTCCAGAATTTCATTTTAAATGCCATAGAGAGCGCCAGCGACGTAATCAGCAGCGGCACGAAAATTTTAATATAGCTTTCGATGTTTTTATACGGGAATCTGCTTTTCACAAGCCCGATAGTCAGCAGATCGCCGAAAAATTCAACGGGATCGGCACCGAGCGCGAGAAGAAGAAGCGAGCCGACCAACAGGGCGAACAGTATCGCGGCGATATATAAAAGTACTTTATATTTCCTGCTCAGATTATCACGCTTGGCGATGCGTATTAAGGGCATTTTGGCCGGCCTTGACGTGTTATTCATTTGTTTGGTCCTCCCTCAATTCGGAGTCTTTTGCAATTCCGGCCGGCTTCCCCTTGCACTCACTTAGATCAAGCGCTCCCGTCATCATAAGGCCGAGTTCTTCCTTTGTGGTTTTATGTGCGTGGACGACGCCCATAAGTCTGCCATGGCAGATAACCATAATCTTATCGCAAAGCGCCATCATCACGTCGAGGTCCTCTCCCACATAAAGAATCCCGACGCCGTTCTTTTTCTGTTCGTTCAGTATGTTATAAATGGCATATGAGGAGTTTATATCGAGTCCGCGCACCGGATACGCGGTTATAAGCACATTGGGTCCCGATTCGAGCTCGCGTCCGACAAGCACCTTCTGCACGTTTCCGCCCGACAGGAGCCGTACCGGCATTTCGGTCGAAGGGGTCAATATCATAAGGTCGCTTATAACTTTTTTTGCACGCTCGCGTCCGCTTTTTCTGTCGATAACCGGATTGTACCACTTACCCCTATAAGATTTTAGCAGCATGTTATCTGTTATGGACAGCGACGGCGCAAGCCCCATGCCAAGACGGTCCTCGGGAATAAAACTCATCGCTATTCCTCGCTCAATTATCTTTTCGGGCGGGAGTCCGACGATATTCTCGCCTTTGTGTATGATTTTTCCGCTCTCGATTTTTCGCAGCCCCGCGATAGCTTCGCAAAGCTCCTTCTGTCCGCAGCCGGCGATTCCGGCGACGCCGAGGATTTCCCCTCCGCGTATATAGAAATTGATGCTGTCGATTGCAATAGCTCCCTCGTCTGAACGTATCGTAAGATTCCGTATCTCGAGCAGCGGCTTTTTCTTTTCCACAAAAGGACGCTCAATGCTCAGATCAACCTTGCGTCCGACCATCAGCTCGGCGAGCTCCTGTTCGTTTGTGTCTTTCGTATCAAGGGTTTTTATGAGTTCGCCCCGGCGCAGCACCGAAACGCGGTCGCTTATCTCCACTACCTCGTTGAGCTTATGGGTGATTATAATGATCGAGTGGCCCTCCTCCTTCAATTTACGCAATATATCGAAAAGCTTTTTTGTCTCCTGTACGGTCAGCACCGCCGTCGGTTCGTCGAGAATTATGGTCTTCGCGCCGTAACAGAGCACCTTGAGTATCTCGATCGTCTGCTTTTCGGATACCGACATGTTGTATATTTTTTTAGACGGGTCGATGTCAAAGCCGAATTTTTTTGCTATCTCTCTTATTTCGTCCACGCGCCCGCGATGTAAAAATTCTTCGCTTATATTCCACGCCGCGGCTCCGGCAACAAGTCCGGCTTTTTTTAAGATATTTTTCGGCCTGCCGTTTTTGTCCTTTTCTTTCAGTTTTGCTTTGAGATTGAAGCCTGTTTTGTTTTTACCCATCCAAATATTGTCGGCCGCGGAAAAGACGTCGACAAGTTTGAAATGCTGGTATACCATGCCGATTCCGAGCTTTTTGGAATCTTCGGGCGAATTTATGACGACCTCATTGCCGTCGACGAGGATGGAACCGCTGTCCGGCTTGTAAATCCCCGATAAAATGTTCATCAGCGTCGTTTTACCCGATCCGTTCTCGCCCAAAAGCGCAAGAATCTCACCGTGTTTTACGTTCAAGCATACATTTTTATTCGCGACGACGCCGCCGAAGGTCTTTGTAATATTGCGCAGTTCAACGGCATAACCGGATGTCGCCATAAGCACCTCTTTATGAAATAATCAGTATTTACAGTCAACACCATTTTCCTTTGCGGAAAATGGTGTTGACCATCGGATTGTAAATTTCTTTATTCCTCTATTACGCCGGCAACATAGTAATTCATGCTGCCCTTGATAAGCGAGTCGACTCCCTCCGCCGTCACTTCTTCAAGGGTTCCGTCTGCCTTTGTAATATATAATTTGGAATCGGTGGTGATAACCGTGTTTCCCTTGTTGTCGAGAAGGGCCGCCGTCGTCTTGACGATGTTTCCGTTGGTATCAAAGCTGAGTTTTACATTTAAGAACACATCCCACTCGCCGCTTTCGATAAGAGATCTAACCGCCGCGACTTTTTCTGCAGCATCAGCGGTGCAGTTCTTTGAAAGGGGAGAAATGTCGACGAATCCTTCTTTAAGGCCGCCGTAATAGATTCCGACATCCTTCATGAAATCATCAGGATTATTCATTGCTGTTTCTATAGCAAGTTTATAATAAACATCCCAGTGCCAGATAGGAGCCGTGAGATGAGCGTCGGGTGCCTGAGTGGTCATATCTGTGTTATATCCGCATCCGAACATGCCCTTTTCATTCGCCACGAGCTGAGGCTGAGCGCTGTCGCAGTGCTGTGCTATTACGCAGCAGTTATATGTATCGATAAGAATTTCAGCTGCCTGTCTTTCAAGCGATTCATCGCCCCATGTGCTGATTTTTTTCACATGCACGACGGCATCGGGATTGACCGACTGCACGCCGAGTGCAAATGCGTTGATTCCGCTGCATGTTTCGGCATATTCGGTGCCCCATGCCGCGACATATCCGATATTGTTGTTGCCGACCTCAAGCGATTTAAGACCTGCGACTATTCCCGAGAGGTAACGCGCCTGATAAATGCGTCCGAAATAGTTATTGAAGTTATCTTCGTTTGAGAGATAGCCCGTCGCATGAGAGAAGATGATGTCCTTGTACTCATCTTTTTTCGCGGCATCGTCAAATGCGTTGATATATCCGAAGCTGATGCCGAAAATTATTTTGCAGCCCTGCCCGGCAAGCGTATCGATTGCATTAGTAACAGCCGTATAATCTTCCGGTACATTATCGACGATTTTAAGATCGTCTTCCACGGAAAGTCCGAGCTGCTTCATGGCTTTTACGATACCGTCGTGGTGTGCGAACGTGTAACCTGCCGTGTCGTTTTGGCTGCCGATATAAATGGCGCCGACTTTGAAGTCACTTTTTTTGTTGTTGCATGCCGTGAGCATTGCGCAGGATGCGAGGACAAGCACAAAAGACAGAAAAATAGCAATAGATCGTTTCATTTTCTCCTCCAAAATTTTTTATAAAAAATAAATTAAATTACATTCGATATGTTTTATGAACGATATACTATTCGGTTTTCGTCCATTTTATCTATTATTGCGAGTGATTTGACTCTGATACCGCGCGAGCGGAGCTTGTCCCCGCCGCCCTGAAAACCTTTTTCTATAGCTATCGCCGCGCCGATAAGTGAGGCGCCGCTCTGATTTATTATTTCGATAAGCCCTTCAAGAGCGCTTCCGTGCGCGAGAAAATCATCGACGATAAGAATCCTGTCTTCTTTAGTGATACATTCCTTTGCAACCACGATTTCGTAAACTCTTCGGTGGGTGTAGGATTTAACCGACGCGGTATATTTTTCCGCTGTGAGGTTGTTTGTGTTGTTCTTCTTGGCGAAAACAACCGGAACATGCATATACATCGCGGCGGCGACCGCTATCGCTATACCCGACGCTTCAACCGTCAGTATTTTTGTGACGCCGCATCCCCTGAAAAGCTCCGAGATCTCACGTCCAATCGAGAAAAGAAATTCGGTGTCAATTTTATGGTTCAGGAAGCCGCTGACATTGAGCACGTTTCCCGGGTATACTTTGCCTTCTTTTAATATTTTATCTTCGAGTGCCTTCATATCCGCCTTCATTATTTATAAAAATTAAAAAACAGGTATTAAACCTGTTTGCCAATAAGTAAACATCCCGAAAGGGATATCCTGTCCAATAGTCGCGGCTAAGGGCGCTGCGGTAGAAACGTCCGGACCATTTATCCGAACCTATATTGGCAAATATTCACTTTTGATGAAAAACAATATTATGTGTCGATTATATTACAAACATGATGTTTTGTCAATAGAAGTTTGACTTTTTATCCGGTTTTTGGTTTTATCTGATAAAGTGCTTTTTTTTGGGCCTAATAGTCCATTTTTTAGATTACAATTTTTATTGACAATCAGAATATAGCAATTGCTTGACATTCTATATTTGGTGTGTTATAATACCGACGCAACGCAAATAAACAATGTCTTATTGTTATTATACGGTTGTTAATTGGGCGAAGAAATACGCCGGATTCCTGCGCCAATGTTTAGATTGAGGTGTCTTTATCTGGGAAACAAAATACTA
>JBMNUI010000040.1:0-18508 GCA_050946195.1 Eubacteriales bacterium | reverse complement strand
CTCAAAAACCGCAATACCTGCCGCCTCAAGCGCCGCCGAGGCGGTTTTGGTATAGGCGCGGACAAGCCCGCCCATGCCGAGCAGCACCCCGCCGAAATAGCGGGTCACGACAATGCAGACGTCGGCGACCCCGGCCTTTTTTATGCACTCGAGCACCGGCAGACCGGCGCTGCCCTGCGGCTCGCCGTCGTCCGAATATTTTGCGATGCCACAGGAAAGCAAAAAGGCATAGACATTGTGCCGGGCGGCATAGTGCCTCGCCCGGATTTCCCTGATAAACTCCTCGGCCTCTACCGCTGTTTTCACCGGCCTTATCTGCCCGATAAAACGCGACCTTTTGACCTCATACTCGGCGGTTGCCTCGCTCTTTATAGTCGTATAAACAGGAGGCCGGCTGCCATGCTCGCCCACATCATGCTCTCCTTTATGTGGATTTACCTTGCTACGGTCAGCGTTCAAATTCCTTCATCATGCCCCGGGTTTTGGGGTCAACCGAGGCAATTGCCACTATCCCCTCCCCGGTATACCCGACATACTCAACAGTCGCCCTCTCATACAGTATATTCAGCGCCGCCGCCCTCTCGTGAGGAATCAGATACTCGACCCGCCGCCTGCCCGAGAGCACCAGCGCCTCGAGCTTTTTAGTAAACTGCTCAAGCCCCTGCCCGGTAAGCGCCGATACATAAACGCTGTTTTCGGCCTTGTCGGGGTCGCTTATTATCACTGACACCCCAAGGTCGCACTTGTTGAAAACATAGAGAACCGGCTTCCCTGCCGCCCCGAGCTCGCAGAGCAGGCCCTCGGTGACCTCAAGCTGCGCGGTGGCTTCGGGGTCGGAGGCGTCGACGACTATAATCAGAATATCGGCCAGCACGGTCTCCTCAAGCGTTGACCTGAAGGCCTTGATAAGATGGTGGGGGAGCTTTCGGATAAAGCCTACCGTGTCGGTCAGAAGAATGCTCTCGCCGCCCGGCAGGCTGAATTTTCTTGTGGTCGGGTCGAGGGTTGCAAAGAGTTTGTCCTCGACAAGCACCCCGGCGTCGGTCAGGCGGTTGAGCAGCGTCGACTTCCCGGCATTTGTGTACCCCACAATCGCCGCCCTAACCAAGCCGCTTTTGTCTCTGCCGGCGCGCATGGTCGAGCGGTTTTTTTCAAGCCGCCGGAGCTCTGCCTCAAGCGTGGCAATCCTCCTTTTGAGATACCGCCGGTCGACCTCAAGTTTGCTTTCGCCGGGGCCGCGGGTGCCGATTCCTCCCGCCAGCCTTGACATCTCGCGTCCCTTTCCAATAAGCCGGGGTGCTGTATATTTAAGCTGCGCCAGCTCAACCTGCAGCTTGCCTTCGCTGCTCCTTGCATGCCGCGCGAAAATGTCGAGGATCAGCATCGTGCGATCGATGACTTCGACCCCTTCGTCCAGCCTGTCCTCGATATTTTTTAGCTGCGAAGGCGAGAGCTCATCGTCAAAAACGACGAGCTTTATGTCATGCAGCCTACACAGCCCGCAAATATCGCCGATTTTCCCGGCGCCGAGATATGTCGCCGGGTCGGGACCCTCGCGGGTCTGTATGGTTCGGGCGACAGCCACGCCGCCGGCCGTCTCAAGCAGGCGCTCGAGCTCGTCGAGCGAGCGCTCGGCCGCGGGCAGCTCTCTCTGGTCCCTCGCCATGCCGGCCAGAATTGCCCGAGTTATTTCTTTATTTTCCATAAACCTCCTCTAATCGCCCGGGCCGGCGGAAGCCAATCCCCACAACAAAAGCGGCAAGCAATGCGCCATCCGGTCGACATTCCCTGCCTGCTTTTCTTTTGTACGGGTCAGCGACAAAACCGGAACCGGGTGCAAACACGCACCCGCGCCGGTATGCCGTCGCCGATTACTCCTTACCGCTCGCCTCGAGCCGCCTCTTGAATCTGTCGACGCGGCCGCCGGTGTCCACAAACTTCTGCTTACCCGTAAAGAAGGGGTGGCACTTGGAGCATATGTCGACCCTTATCTCCTTGCCCTTTGTGGACCTGGTCACAACGGTTTCGCCGCAAGCACACCTGATTATTGTTTCCTCGTACTTGGGGTGAATTCCTTCCTTCATGATATATCCATTCCTTTACTAAAAGTATTCTTCGTATGAGCCGGCATTTGCCGGCAACCCCGCCGGCAGGCTGAAAGCCTCGAAATGCTTTGCCGGCTTGGTCAACATGCAGCATCAAAGGATTATACCACACATCGTGTGCTTTTGCAACTGTTTTTGCAAATTTTTTTGGCTCACCTGATTTTCCTTGCCTCGACGTAGTATCTCTTTTCCTCGGCGTGCCCCATCGAAAAGGCTTTCCTCGGCAGCGAGCCGTCGCAGATTACGGTTTTGAAAAGCTCACCCTTGGCCATGCCGGCGTAAAGGAACCCGACCGTGCGTGGCCTTGAGGCGAGCGAGACCACCTCGGCCTCGCCGTGTATGTAGTCGACGGTAACCTCTTTGTGGGCTTTTTGATACTCATCAAGGAATTTCTGCAGCGTGCCGACGGCAAGCCGATGCTCGGGCGTCCCGACCTTCACAATCTCCTCTTCCCCGCCTGCCAATATTCTTAACTCCTGCCCGGGCGCCCCGCCGCAAAGCCGGGCACAGTATTCTTTGAACTCGCCGACCAGCTCTTCGGGGTCGGTGTTGAATACCACTCTGTATATCGGCTCAAAGGCCAGCGCCTCGTCGTGTATATTGACAAGCTCGGCCAGCGCATAGCGCGCCGGGTGGCTCAGCGCCGCCTCGCCGAGCTCGGCCTTCACCTGCTCGTATACCGCCTTGGCGGTGGCCAGCGAGTGGTTTCCGTCCCCGACAGCTATCGCCAGCGGCACATCCTGCCGCACCCCGTATTTTTGTGCGGCAAGCCCGGGGTCGGACAGCCGGGCTATCTCGCGGGTCACATGGTCTATCCCTTCGCTGTCAACAAGCCATGCCGAAATATGCCCGCCGCCCAGCATCAGGCCAAAATCATATGCAGGCACAAGCTTTTCCTTCCGGCCCGCAAAGTATTCGATTATCGACTTTTCGGGGTCGTCTACAAGCAGCATTATATGGGGCAGCTCGAGCGGCGCGCGGTTCCTGATTTTTACGCGCGGCGGAATGCGCTCGGGCACCGTGCCCTCTGTGGCGCGAACTAATGTCATTGTACCGGGGCGCCAGTCGTAACATTCAAGGTCGACCGCGCCGACAATGCCGCGGCGCACCCGGCCGGTCGGCAGCCGGCGCTCGACGTATATCATTGTGTCTTTATATTCCCTGAATATGTCGCTCAGGTATTCTTCCATGCAGCCGATAATCTTCGGCAGTACACACTCGGCGTCGGCAAGGCGGCACTCGGGCAGAATGAGCCTGAGCGTCGAGGGCGAATCGCCTACAAGCTCGCCCGCCCGCTCCCAGTACTCGGGGCGGCTTGTAAACTGGTCGCAGGCAATTACCGCCCATCTCTCGCCGTCAACACGGTCAAAATCCGGCAGAAGAATGTCGGCCGGAACAAAACAGCTTTTCACAAAACAAAATCCCTTCGTTACGGTTTTTAATTATTCTACATTATCGCACCGAAAAAAGCAAGATATTTTCTTTTTTATGTTTTATAGTTGCACGCGCAACCATTAGGTGATATAATATAGAGCGACTATAAAAACAGAAAGGTCGGTTTCTTTATGACAGGCGGTTATTTTCCGATGGGCTTTGGCCACAGGAATTCCAAGTATGAAAAGGTTGCGCCTCCGAAATCCCTCGGGGATGTACCGCGATATCTCAAGGAGGTCTTCGGCGGGTTTTTTTACCGCCTGTTCTACATATTCGGCATAGTCTGGAAGACCGGACCGTGGATTCTTTTCGCGATGACAATAATCGCCCTGCTCGAGGGCATCATGCCGGTTGTCGGCTCGCTGATAACAAAAAACATTTTAAACCAACTGCAGGCCGATTTTGAGGCCGCAATTGCCGGCGGAGCACAACGCGCCGTAACCTTGGCCGACTTTCTCGGCTCGGCGATTTTTTATCTCTTAATCTTCTTTTTCATATACAGGATACTCAACCGGCTCATATCGCAGGTGTCGCACGCCGTGACGCGGATTGCCGGCGAGAAGGTGGTGCGCCGAGTCAAGGTCGACATAATGCAGAAGGCCAAGACCCTCGACCTCGCCTCGTTTGACAACCCGGAATTTTATGAAAAGCTGGAGAACGCCAACCGCGAAGCCGGCAACCGCCCGATTGCCATACTGAACTCCACCTTCACGGTGCTAAGCACCATTATCAGCCTTGTGAGCTACATCATTATCCTTGCAGCCGCGCCTGATTTGTGGTGGACAGCCATATTGATTGCCCTTTTTTCGGTGCCCTCGGCGATAATCAGCTTTATATACCGCAAAAAGAATTTTCAGTACATGCGCCACCGCTCAAAGGACCGCCGCCAGATGACCTATTATTCCGGCATCCTTGTCAACAAGGATATGGTCAAGGAAATCCGGATGTTCAGCCTTGCCGACACCTTCATCGGGAAATTTGAGGACGTGTTCGGAAGATACTACTCGGGGCTGCGCCAACTGATAATGCAGGAGAGCATCTGGCATGTCTGTATTGCCGTCCTGTCGGCGGTAATCAACTGCTTCTGCTATGCCACAATTGCATACGGAGTCTTTCGCGGGGACTTTAAAATCGGCGACTACTCGCTCTATACCAGCGCCCTCACCTCGATAACCCAGAATGTCAGCACCTTAATCACAATATCTGCGACAATTTACGAAGGCACGCTCTTTATCGACAACCTCATCACCTTCATGAAGGAAAAGCAGACCGTAATCCCGATAAAAAAGCTGCCCGAAAAGGTCAGGCGCGGCACCCCGCATACAATCGAGTTCAAAAACGTCAGCTTTGCTTATCCCGGGACATCGAGGTATGTGCTCAAAAACATCAATCTCACCTTCGGCCCGGGAGAAACCGTCGTTCTGGTCGGCCTCAACGGTGCGGGCAAGACCACGCTTATAAAGCTGCTCATGCGGCTCTATGACCCGACCGAGGGGGTTATTCTGCTTGACGGACGCGACATACGCGAGTACGACACAAAAGACCTCTACTCGATTTTCGGCATAATCTTTCAGGACTTCGGTAAATATGCCGTG
The DNA here is from genome assembly GCA_050946195.1 of Eubacteriales bacterium. Lineage (GTDB taxonomy): Bacteria > Bacillota > Clostridia > Oscillospirales > CAG-272 > UMGS1002. The sequence goes on along the minus strand of JBMNUI010000040.1, from coordinate 13,374 downwards.
ACGGTTGCCGAAAACATACACTTCGGCGAGATTGACAAGGAGTTCGACCCGGCAGGGGTCCGCCGGGCGGCGCAGCAGTCGGGCGCCGACGAGTACATAGCAAAGCTGTCGCGGGAATACGAAACCCCGCTCATGCGGATATTCGAGCAGGAGGGTATCGAGCTGTCAATCGGCCAGTGGCAAAAGCTCGCGATTGCCCGGGCCTTTTACAGCGACTCGGATATTCTAATACTTGACGAGCCCACCGCCTCGCTCGACCCGATAGCCGAGCAGGAGATATTCAACCAGTTTGACAGGCTACGCCGCGACAAAACCACGATTTTTGTCTCGCACCGCCTCTCGAGCGCAACGGTGGCCTCCAAAATCGTGGTACTTGAGAACGGCGAGGTCATCGAGGAGGGTAACCACAGGGAGCTCATGGCCAGGCACGGGAGATATTTCGAGCTGTTTACCACCCAGGCCAAGCGCTATCTCGGGCAGGACAAATCCGGCGAGCCGGGCAGTAGAATCTCCACAGGAGAGCATGCTCCCGACCATCTCGACTTTGAGAACCATCTGCACGAGGCCGACTTCGGCATGCCCGATATACTTACATAAACCGATGTCAGCTCGCCCGAGCAAACCTTCTCGGCCATAATGCTGGATATCGACAACTTTAAAAGCATCAACGACACATTGGGACACCGAGCCGGCGACAGTATACTGCGCAGCGCGGCAAACCTGCTCAGGGATTGCATTGGTGAGAGCGGGCTTATAGCAAGGTACGGCGGGGACGAATTCTGTATCGTGCTTGATACCTCCGACCCCGTGAAGCTCAAGGAAACTGCCGCAAAAATCCGAGGATGCGTGGATTATTTCAACACAAACAGCAACCACCCCCCGTAAAGCTGGCAATAAGCATGGGATATGCAACATACAAATACGGAATGTCGGTCGACGAATTTCAGAACACTATTGACAAGCTGATGTACGAACACAAGCGCTGTCCTATATAAGTCGCGCCGCAAAAAAGCGGTCTGCCCCCGGCAGACCGCTTTTTTGCATTCTCTGGAAGATTACACAGGCCGAGCGACTTAATCCGATGTATTCTTCTCCTCCCACCTCGAGTTCGGGACACTTCCTCCCTCAAAACTTGTGACTATCACCAGCTTGCCGAACATCCCCTGCACACCGATTTTGAACTTATAGTCCTTCTCTCCGCGGTAAACCACGGCGCAGCGCTCGCCTTTGGTATTGACAATATCCATCGTATGCCCGTTTCCGAAGTCAATATGTATGGTCTCGCCCTCCCCGCCCCAGAAGGTTCCGGTAGGGCCGGCATCGAGTATCATTTTGTAGACGCTGTTGCAGTTATGGTCGGACAGGCGCACGTCCTCCCCAGCATATGTCGCACGCGCCGAGTCATTCTCCCTCGCATAAACTATATCCCAGGCCAGCTCCCAGCTGAACTTCTGCCATTCGGATCTCAAGAAAAGCTGAAAGACAAACGCCAGCGCAATACCCAGAAGGATTGTCAGAGGCACAATCCAGAACAGCGCATACTTTATTTTTTCAAATTTTACCCGCCTGCGGCATCTTTTTGTGTAATCACGATCATATTCCCTGCCGGTCATGTCAATCCCTGATAATCACCTGAACTCCCTGCCGTCTGCAAAAAGCAGCCGTGTCCGCAGGATGGAATAGCCTTCTTCTGTCATGTCTCCGGCAAGAATCAGCCCTCCGGCGCGCAGCGCGTCAACCGGCAGCTCGGGGCTGATGCTCAGCCTGCTGCCTGCCGGAAGCCTTGCCGACATTTCGAGGGTTCCCTCGGTCTCCGAAAACGAGACCTCAAGCCGGTTTATCACCCCGGCAATACCAATCTCCTTCTCGCCCGACTTGGTTTTCTTTGTGACCATAACCGGTGAGGTCGTAAGAAAACTCTTTATTCTTGCCGCCAGCTCATCTCCCGCGCCGGCGGTTTTAATTTTGTAAACATAATCGGCCGCCGCGATTTCCGAGAATTTGGTTTTAGGGTAGTAAGCCTCAACCACCCGCAGCTCGCCGGTCAGCTCGTCATTCATACGCCTGACTATCTCCTCGCAGGAAATCTCGCCGGTTACCCTGATGTCGAAAAGTTCACAAACACTCTCGACCCCGACGGCAAGCGGCGCCGCGAAAACCAGCTTTATATGGGGATTAAATCCCTCGGTATACCATACCGGAATCCTTGACCGTGCCAGCACGCGCGCCATGGTGCGCTGAAGGTCAAGATGAGAAATATATTGCAGCACCCCGACCTTGATGAACTTAAGCCGCACCACTCTCGGCTCGCGTGCCTTTATATTCTTCTCAGTCATCTTTACCCACACCCCCGCACGCGCGGCAAAGACCAGCCGCAAACTTGCTCACGCCACATCCCTGGCAGCTCCCGCGGCAGTTCGGCGTGGTCTTCCCCTGATATGCGCGCTCCCGCTCGCGCCATAAGAATTTTTTCGTCACCCCGCAGTCTATTATATCCCAGGGCAGCACTTCATCGGGGCGGTGCTCGCGGTTGGCGTAAAATGCCGGGTCAACTCCGGTGCGCTCAAAAACTTCTGTCCAGCGCTCGTAGTCGAAATTCTCGTCCCAGGCGTCAAAGTGAAAGCCCATACGGCAGGCAAGCTCAAGCGCGGCGGAGATCCTTCTGTCCCCCCGCGCCAGCACCGCCTCGATGTGCGAGATTCCGACGTCGTGGTACTGATAGCGTATGTCGCGGTCGCTGAGCTTCTGTTTCAAATACTCCTGCTTTTCGCGCAAAAGCTCCGGGGGGTCCTGCGCCTCCCACTGAAAGGGGGTGAAGGGCTTTGGTATGAAGTTCGAGACGCTCACCGTGACGGTAGGCCGCCTTCGCTTCGGCCTCTGTGGGCTGCGGTAATACTCCTTTACCACACCCCGCGCCACCTCCGCGATTCCGTCAAGGTCCTCGAAGGTCTCGGTCGGCAGCCCCTGCATAAAATAGAGCTTTACCGAGGTTTTCCCGAACCCAAAGGCTACCTTTACGGCGTTTTTTATGTCCTCATCCGTCACATTTTTGTTTATCACGTCGCGCAGCCGCTGGGTCCCTGCCTCGGGCGCAAATGTCAGGGCCGAGGCACGCACCGACGCCGCCTTCTCCATCAGCTCCACCGAAAAACTGTCGACTCGCAGCGAGGGCAGCGACAGGCTGACCATGCAGTCGTCGGTCCACCCAAGCAGCCGCCCGGTCAGTTCGGGCAGCTTTGTGTAGTCGCTGACCGAGAGCGAGGAGAGCGATATTTCGTCATACCCGGTGGCCTCAAAAAGCGTCCTTGCCTGCTTGTCAAGCAGCTCCGGCGACCTCTCGCGAACCGGCCTGCAGACCATCCCGGCCTGACAAAACCGGCAGCCGCGTATGCAGCCCCGGGCAATTTCAAGCATTATCCGGTCGTGAACAGTCTCGATATATGGCATTACCAGCCGGCGCGGGAAGTATGCGGCATCAAGGTCAGTGGCCACCCGCCGCATAATTCTCGGCGGTATGTCGGCACCGGCAGGGGTATATGCCTTTATGGTGCCGTCGGCATTGTACGACACCTCATAGAGAGAGGGCACATAAATCCCGCTGATCTTAGCCGCGGCGCGGCGCAAAAAACCGGCGCGGGTGTATTCCCCGCTCTCCTTCATTTCAATATACAGCCGGGTGAACTCGATTGTAACCTCCTCGCCGTCGCCTATGGCAAAGCAGTCGAAAAAGTCGGCCATCGGCTCGGGGTTGTACGTGCAGGGTCCTCCGCCGATTATTATCGGGGCGTCCTCCCCCCGGTCGGCAGCCCGCCGAGGGATACCTGCAAGGCTTAGCATATTGAGAACGTTGGTGTAGCAGAGCTCGTACTGCAGCGAAAACCCGACTATGTCAAACTCGCAGAGCGGGTCGCCGCTCTCAAGTGTTGAAAGGGGGATACTAAACTCACGCAGCTTTGCTTCCATGTCAACCCACGGGGCGAAGGCCCGCTCGCACCAGATGTCGGGCTGCTCGTTGAGCAGCCCGTAAAGTATGCGGATGCCGAGATTTGACATGCCGATTTCATAGGTGTCGGGGAAGCAGAGGGCAAACCTTGCCTTGATATTTGATTTTTCCTTGATTACCTCACCGAACTCGCCGCCGGTATATCTGCCCGGCTTTGAGACCGATTTGAGCAAGCTGCTCATTTTGCGGATGTCTTTTTTTTGTTCCATTTTTACCTTTAAATTTGCATTTATTTTGTGCGGGCTACCTGCTGCCGGTCGCGCTCCGGGCTATGAACAAGACCGGCAGGCTCCAGAGCAGCATATATAGGGCGACAAGCCCGGAGTACGCATAGGTCAGAAGGCCGGTCACGGCAAGCAGCGCCGACACGAAAACATTTAGAATAAACGCCCCGAGCGAGAGTATCAGTATGCGGCGGCGGATTTGGCTTAGCCTTGCAGCCGCCGATACCGGTTCTTTTATGTCATACGGCGAGCCGAGGGCGACAATACCCGAGTCAACTGTCTCGTCAACTCCCCGCCCGCCAAGGGGTCTGCGGATTATATCAACCCGACAGACGCCCTCGCCGCGCTTGCGCGCGAGCATATCCTCGTCAATCCCCGGGTCAGAGGTGCGTATGGCCACCCTGCTGTTGCCGGCGGCAAGCCTTCGGGCAACCTCCTCGAACTTCGGGTCAACCCGGTAGTCGATGTAAAGCCTTGCCGCCGCCCGCCGGTCTATGGCGACATAGATTATCGACACCTCGCCGGCGGCAAGCAGCTGCTCGTCGCGCGGATTGCGCTTCGGGTAGACGCCGTATTTCTCAAGAAAATCATAGCTGCCGCAGAGCATGTGCAGGCTGCCGCCGATTTTCGCCTCGACCCCGCCCCGCTCAATCCGGATCAGCTTTACATCGTGAATGCTGTGAAACCTCTCGCCGCCGCTCTCAAACATCTCGCCCAGCGGCCCGCCTACAGCGCAAAAGAGCGAGCCGACCTTTACCAGCACGTCGTAAATCTCAAAACCGTCGTATAGTTTTATCCCCTTTGTGCGGATGCAGTTTGCCGGGAACATGGCGCTGTCCTCAAAGACAATCAGCTTGTCCCCTGAGTATTCCTCAATCCCCGATTGTCCGACAAGCGCGCAGCCCTGCTTTTTCAGCCGCGCCGCCGCAAACGCCGGGGGCAGCGACAGCAAAAGGACCGGGACCGGCAGGCAGATGAATACCGTCGCCATAAAGCCCGCAACTGCCGGCGCGGCGCTTGAGGTCATGGCTGCGGTGATTATAGCCATGACAACACCGGCGGCGATCGCGGGGATTAAGATATAATTCAGTAGATAAATACCCTTCTTTTTTTCATATGAGCGCCGCAGGTAGCCCGATGTGAACTTTGAGCGCCTTACAAAGTATACCGGGGTTTTATCGTCCAGGCTCGCAGCGCGCTGCAGCCCGTATCTTGTCACGCCCGAGGATATCACCTCAAATGTCTTCTTCTCTCGGACAGCGTCAAGCAGCTCACTCAGCGCCAAGAACACAAGGCAGAGCGCCGCCGGAAAATTGTAGAGCTGCGCCAATTCCGGCCGGATAATCATTATCGCAAGGTTTGAGACCACGGTCAGCACTACCGCTGTGGCGCTCGCCGAATGGGGACCGGGGTCAAATCTGTAAATCCCGACAAGGCCTTCGGCTAGAATGCTGTAGGACATCGCGGCCGCGCAGGCAAGCAGCGCGGTTGCCATCAGTGAGTAGAGTACCGGGCTTGACGGACCGGGTATCCCCGGAATGCCGCCTCCTAAATACCCGAGGTTTTCAAGCAGCCCGAGCAAAAAGGCAATAAACGCGACCCCGGCGAGCCTGAAGCCTGCGGCCATCGTCTGCCTTCGATAAGCCAGCTTTATTTTGGCGTCCTGGCTGTGACTTGTGTATTCGATGCCAAAAGGCAGGTCGCCGTCCTGATTCTTCTCGGCCTTTTCTTTCCGGCCCTCAAGTCTTTGTTTTAAGTCATTCACCCTGTCATGGCCGATGCGTGCGCCGAGCTCCTTCTCGTATCCGAGGGCAAGCATCACATTTATTTCATCTTCACTAATTTGGAGGAGGTCTTTTCTGCTTTGTGATGTGATTTTGCTTTCTTTGACGGCGTCCTCCCGGCTGTCGGCTGCTTCGGACTCCCCGGGTGTGTCTGTCCGGAAGTCGAACTCACTTCGAAGCTGCGCACCATCCGAGGTCGGCCTGATAAACTCAAAGTCTGCCCCGGTATCGACGCCGACTTCGGTGTCTCCGTCAGCCACTGAAGCTGCGATATTTTCGGAACTTCCGGCTGCCGAAATTACATTATCTACAATATCTCCGGAATCCCCGGCTGCCGGTATTTCATCTTCGGTTGCAATATCACAATCCTTGTCGTCTTCCCCGTCAGCCTCCTCGGGTTGCTCCAGATAGGGCTCATATTCGCCGGCAAAAAACACTTCGTCGTCAGCAACATCGCCACCACCGAAACCGCCGTCCGGCACCTCGACATTTCCGGGCTCGCCGGCGGCTGCGGTTTCTTCGGTTACGTCCTCATCGAGCTTGTCCAGCATGTCGGCCGGCGGTATTTCTTGTTCCGCAAAAACCTGCTCCGGCGGCTCGGGCTCTAAAAGGTCACCGGCTGCGTCTGCATCGTCAAAAGCAGGCACTTCCATATCAGGTCCGGTTAGAGGTTCGGGTTCTTCGGTTGCAGCCCCGGTGCTCTCCGCTTCTTCGGCCCGCCTCTCAAAATGAGGTTCCGTCGCCTGGTCGAGTAGTTCGGGGCTGACGCCGCCTTCCTTCATGATTTCAAGGTCACCGGCGGTATATTCGGCTTTGTCATCCTCAAGCTCGCCGAGGGCGTTTTTTTCATTTAAGTGTCTTTGGAGCAGCTCGGCCAGCTTCTGCTCAAAACTGTCCGAGGAGTCCCCACGCCTCTTGGGCTTAGCTCCCCCGTCGACAGATTCCCGAAGGCGTTTTAATATATCGTCAATCTCGCGGCTGTCCTTGTCGTTGACATTGTTCTCGTTCATATGTCTCTCCTTTCGGCAAGTCGCGTGGCCTGTTGCTGCAATTTTATCGGCTGCCGGTATGGTGCTGTCTTGAAACCTCGGCAAGGATAACCGCCGCCGCGGTCGAGACGTTCAGCGACCCTACCTTCCCGTACATCGGTATTGATACCGTGAAATCACACCTCTGGAGCACAAGCCTGGAGATTCCCTCCCCCTCGTTTCCGAAAACTATGGCAGCCGGACCCGAAAAGTCGGTCTCATAATAAGCCCGGCCGCCCATGTCGGCCGCATATACCCAGACACCCTCTGATTTGAGCTGCTCAATGGCCGCGGCAATGTTTGGCACCTTTGCTATCGCCAGATGCTCAATAGCGCCGGCCGACGCCTTGCTGACCAGCGGGGTGAGCCCCGCGGCCCTGCGCTTGGGGATTATCAGCCCGTGAGCGCCGACCCCCTCGGCGCAGCGAATAAGCGTCCCTAAATTGTACGGGTCGGTTATCCCGTCGGCAATTACAATCAGCGGCACCTCGCCCCGAGACTTGGCGATATCAAGAATATCGGAAATCGTCGAATATTCCTTCTCGGCCGCCATAGCCACCACACCTTGGTGGTTGGCTCCCCCCGAGAGTAAGTCAAGCTTTGCGCGCTCGACCTCGACGACGGGTATCCCCGCCCCCCTCGCTTCGGCTACAATCACGGTTATCGAGCCCTCGCGCTCGCCCCGGCGGACAAAGATTTTGTCAATTTCCCGGCCGGATTTGAGCAGCTCGAGCACTGCCCGCCGGCCTATGACCGCCCCCTCCGCCGGTATGCCGGCAGCCGTGCTTCCCGGCGCCGGTCTTTTGCTATCATAGTTTTTTTTCTTATCTTCCATTTTCCTTACTTCTCCGCGGCCATGTGGCCTGATTACATTAAATTATAGCATAACCGCCCTTTTTTGTATAGATAAAATCAGGATTTTCCTGCAATCCATCACATTTACCGCCCTTTCTGAATGTCGGAAAATGCAGCCGTGTGACGATTTGTGAGGGCTTGTGCCACCCCCGGGTGCCGGGATTATAATATTTTCCGGCAACATCCCCCGACCATAGCCTGAAACCTGTATATGAAAGCCCGGCAGAGTGCGGCTTTTTGTTTGCGGGTATAGACAACACAAAAAAAATGTGGTAAAATAACATAATGAATAACATTACGGGCGGCCTGGCGATATTATTATGTATCAATGCTTTTCGGGCCGCAAGCCTTCGGGGTAAGTCATGAAAATAATCACTCTCAGCCCCGGCACATGGGGCGCAACCTGCTACATTTTAATATCCGGGGGCGAGGCGCTGGTCGTCGACCCCTCCCTGCCGGTCGAAACTATACAGAAACACCTTGCGGGGGAGGGCGCGCGGCTTGTCGGGATTGTCCTGACCCATGGCCACTTCGACCACACCCTCTCGCTTGACGAGTTGCGCGGAGCTTGTGGTGCACCGGTGATGATTCACACCGAGGACGACGAGCTTTTGTCCGACCCCGAGAAAAACTGCTCAAAGATGTTTTATAAGAGCATGACGCACAAAAGCGCCGATAAGCTGCTTGCCGACCGGGGCATAATTAAGCTTGGCGGCGAGGAGATCAGGGTCATCCACACGCCCGGTCACACAAAGGGGAGTATCTGCCTTCTTGCCGGAAATATTTTGCTCACCGGCGACACACTGTTTGCCGACGGATTCGGGCGAATTGACTTTTACGGCGGCTCGCTCCACGACATGAAGCAATCAATGCTCCGCCTAAATGAGCTTGACCCGAACCTGACTATCTACCCCGGCCACGCAGAGAGCACAACGCTTGGCAGAGCTCTTGAAAATATCCGTTTTCTCAATCGCTAAAACCGAAAACCAGGAAGGCAAGTACAAATGGACTATAAATATCTTGCAGAACTGCTCTTCCCCCATGTCACGCTGACACCCGAGGACATGGAGAAAAAATATCCGCCGCGAAACCTGCCGGAGGGCGCGGTGGTGTCGCGCCACGCGCCGAGCCCTACCGGTTATGTCCACCTCGGCAACATCGTTCAGAGCCTTACCTCCGAGCGTGTCTGCCACCAGTCGGGCGGCGTCATGTACCTGCGCATCGAGGACACCGACACAAAGCGCGAGGTCAAGGGCGCGGTCGGGATTCTGATAGATTCGCTGGCGCACTACAAAATCAAATTTGACGAGGGCGCCACTGCCGACGGGGATGTCGGGGCATACGGGCCCTACCGACAGCGACAACGCCGGGATATTTATCATGTCTATGCCAAGTATCTGGTGCAAAACGGCATGGCATACCCCTGCTTCTGCACCGCCGAGGAACTTGCGGCAATCCGCGAGAGGCAAAAGGCCGAGAAGGCCAACCTCGGCTACTGGGGTCCCTGGGCGATCTGGCGTGACCGTCCGGTTGAGGACATCGGAAAGGCATTGAAGGAAGGCAAACCTTGGGTGCTGCGTTTCCGCTCGACCGGCAGCATTAAAAACAAGTATAAGTTTCACGACCTGATAAAGGGCGAGATAGACATCACAGAAAACGAAATTGATATAGTTCTCTTGAAATCCGACGGCATCCCGACCTATCATTTCGCCCATGTGGTCGATGACCACCTCATGCGCACCACCCACGTAATCCGCGGCGACGAGTGGCTTGCCTCGCTGCCGGTCCACATTCAGCTTTTCAAGGCGCTGGGCTTCAAGCTGCCGAAATACGCCCACATAGGGCCTATTATGATAATGGACGGCAGCTCAAAGCGCAAGATATCAAAGCGCAAGGACCCTCAGTTCGGGCTTATTTACTATAAAAAATGCGGCTACCCGGTCGAATCGGTCTATGAGTATGTGCTCACAATCCTAAACTCCAATTTTGAGGACTGGCGGTGCGCAAACCCCGATGCCCCGGCCGAGGAATTTCGCTTCTCGCTCAGGAAAATGAACCCCGCAGGCGCGCTTTTTGACGCCGCAAAGCTGGCCGACATCTCAAAAAACGTAGTCTCAAAAATGACCGCCGACAAAATCTATGCCGACCTACTCGAGTGGGCAAAGGAATTTGAGCCTGAATTTGCAAAAGCGCTTGAGGCCGGCCCCGATTATGCCAAGGCCATCATCTCAATAGGGCGGGGCGGCAAAAAGCCCCGCAAGGACTACGGCACCTGGTCGGAGTTGCGCGAGTACATGAGGCTTTTCTACGACGACACCTTCACTATCGTCGACGAATATCCTGAAGAAGCCGATAAATCTGATATTAAGGCCACGCTCACGAGATTCCTTGAGACCTACAGCCCCGCCGACGACCAAAATGTCTGGTTTAACAAGATAAAGGCTATCGCCGCCTCTCTGAGATACGCCCCCGAGATGAAGGACTACAAGCAAAACCCCGGTGCCTACCGCGGAAGCGTAGCCGACGTAAGCATGTTCCTGAGAGTGGCGGTCACCGGAAAGCTCAGCTCCCCCGACATGTATACCGTCATGCAGATACTCGGCGAGGCGCGTGTCAGGCAGCGGGTCGAGGCAATGCTCTCAAGATTAGGTTGAAAACAAGAAACAGTAAAAAAACCCCGAAGCATAGAAATTATCGCATTGTAGAAAACGAGGTTATCTGATATGGACGACAAGACAAGCAACTTTATCCACGATATAATCGACGCCGACCTTGCTGAGGACCCTGGAATGAAGATTCACACCCGCTTTCCGCCCGAACCAAATGGGTATCTTCATATCGGCTCGGCCAAGGCGATCTGGATAAACTGGTCGACAGCTAAAAAATACGTCGGCCTCTTCAATCTGCGCTATGACGACACAAACCCCGAAAAAGAGGACAACGAATACGTCGAGGCGATATACAACGACCTGATGTGGCTGGGCACCTACCCCAACGGCGGCGTCTATTACGGTTCGGATTATTTTGACAAGTGCTACGAATATGCCGTAAAACTGATTAAGGAGGGCAAGGCATATGTCTGCGACCTCTCGAAGGATGACTTAGCCGAATACAAGGGCAGCGACCGTTCGGAGGCCAGCAAAGCCTCGCCCTACCGCAACCGCACACCAGAGGAAAACCTTGAACTCTTTGAGCGCATGAAAAACGGCGAATTCCCCGAGGGTTCAAAAACGCTCAGGGCCAAAATCGACCCGGCGTCCGACAACTTCTATCTGCGCGACCCGGTCATATACCGCATCAAGCACGTGCCGCACCAGAGACAGGGCAACGCATGGTGCATCTACCCGATGTACGACTTTGCCCATCCGATTCAGGACGCGCTTGAGGGCATTACCCACTCGCTCTGCGATATCGGCTTTGAAAATCACCGCCCGCTCTATGAGTGGGTGATTGACAACTGCGGTTTTGAGCACAAACCCAAGCAGCGGGAGTTCGCGCGGCTCAATATGACATATACAATCATGAGCAAGCGCTACCTGCGCCGGCTGGTCGAGGAAGGCGTGGTTGACGGCTGGGACGACCCGCGCATGCCCACGCTCTGCGGCCTGCGCCGCCGGGGCTATACCCCGACCTCTATCCTGACCTTTATCGAGCGCACAGGTGTGGGAAAGGCCAACAATCTGATTCAGATTGAAATGCTCGAGCACTGCCTGCGCGAGGAGCTGAACGCCACCGCACCCCGGCGTGTGATGGTGGCCAAGCCGCTCAAGGTAATAATAGAAAATTATCCGGAAGGCAAAACCGAATACTTCAGCCTGCCTAACAACCCGCAGGACCCGGCCGCCGGCACCCGGGAGCTCCCCTTCACCCGCGAACTCTACATCGAAGCAGACGATTTTGCCGAGTTCCCGCCACCGAAGTTCCATCGCCTGAAGCCGGGCGGCGAGGTGCGGCTCATGGGCTCGTACATCATAAAATGCGTCGGTGTCGACAAGGCATCTGACGGGAGTATTAAGGTTGTCCGCTGCACCGCCGACCTTGAGGCGGGCTGCTCAAATTCGGTAGACGGCCGGAAAATTAAGGGTACCATACACTGGCTGTCGGCAGCACACACACACCCGCTCACACTTATGTACTACGACAAGCTCTTCACGATCGAGAACGTCAGCGAGGTGGGCGACGATTACATTAAATATATCAACCCCGATTCGCTGATAAAAGTCGAGGGCGCGCTGGGCGAGCTCTCTCTTGCCGACGCGCGTCCCGGAGAGCGCTTCCAGTTTGTCAGAAACGGCTATTTCTGCCTTGACACCAAAAACCCGGGGGCCTTCAACCGCATTGTCGGCCTAAAAGACAGCTTTCCAAAATACTGATATGTCCGTCACATTTGAAGAAACTATTCGGTACCTCCCGTATATTTATCTTTTTGTGGTATCGCTGATTGCCGTCATCTTCACCTGTTATGACAAAATCGCCTCAAAAAAGCTGCCGGGCAGGCGTGTACCCGAGGCAATGCTGCTCTTTATTTCCCTACTCGGCGGCTCGGCGGCGATGTATGTCACCATGCGGGCCATCCGGCACAAAACGCAGCACGCGAAATTCATGATAGGAATACCGGTGATAATGCTATTGCAGCTTGCCGGGTTTGTGGCTATCTGGCTGATATTGTGACAACTAAAGGTTTTAAATGGATAAAAAGAAACTTGAGAGAATCAACGAGCTCTCGTGCATATCGCGCCGGCGCGCGCTGACCGAGGCCGAGGCTGCCGAGCAGCGCGAGTTGCGCGCCGAGTATATCCGCGAGTTTCGGGCGAGGATGACCGGGATTCTTGAAAACTCGGTAATCCTCTACCCCGACGGGACGCGCGAATATGTCAGGGACCGGAAAAAATGATAAATATTGATAAATTAAATCTCATGCCCGCCATGCCGCTCTCGGTTGTCACCCGCGGTGTGGGCGAGACAGAGGCGCTCGGGCGGCGGCTTTCGGCACTCCTTCTTGAGGAAGTGAGCCTGCCCCGTTATGTCGCGCTTTACGGGGGACTCGGCGCCGGAAAAACCTCGTTTGTCCGGGGCTTTGTCTCGGCGCTCTCGACAGCGCGGGTCAAATCCCCAACCTTCGTACTGGTACACGAGTACCCGGCCTCCCCCGCCCCGGTCTATCATTTTGACATGTACCGGATTGAGGGCGAGGACGACCTTTATTCGGTCGGGTATTACGATTATCTCTCAAAAGAGGGCTTTATTCTTGTCGAATGGAGCGAGCGCATACCCTGGGCGCTGCCCGGCAGGCGCATTGAGGTAACGATAGAAAACAATGATATAGCATCTCCAGACAACAGGCAGATAACCGTGCGCCTTATATGTGAGGACAGTCATGAAAATACTCGCACTTGACAGCACCGCCGCCACCGCGTCGATAGCGCTCTGCGACGACCGCAAGCTTATTGCCCTTGTCACACTCAACAACGGGCTGACAC
>JBMNUI010000039.1:0-19593 GCA_050946195.1 Eubacteriales bacterium | reverse complement strand
GTTTTCTTTTGCCTTGTCGAATATCATGTAATCTGTGCCGGCTGCCTCAAGCAGCGAGATGACGTCGTCGAGGGCGCCGCTGGCACGGGCGCCGTGCCGGCCGCAGACAATCGCCGCACGCCTGCCGAGTATGAGCCGGTTGGCGTTCTGTTTCACGCATCCTTTGCCCGAGAATATCCGCACAGGAATGTTAACATCGAATTTCATGACATAAACCTCGGAATTTAGTTTATACAATTTTACCATACGAATAGCCAAAAATCAAGCATAATAACAAGACTTGGCGCGCAGTTCACCCCTATCACCAGCTTTTCTACGGGGGCTCTGCCCCCGATTTACTTGTGAGGCTCTGCCCACACTCCGCTCAAGACCCTTATTGAAAAAAGGGTCTGCCGAGATTATTAATTATCATAAAAAATATTATTTTTATTTGAAATTGCAAGCACGTTATGATATAATAGGCTCATCGGCGGGAATTGTAGCAGTGAATTTAAATTTGTGTTATGTATCCACTGGATTTGAACCGCTCCGGCCGGTACATATTAATAGCGGTGGTATGTAAAAGGAGAGGCTTTGATGCTAAAGGCGGATAATGTGGTCCCCTCGCTTTGGGACAAAATCAAGCAGTATATCCTTCTGCCGTTATCGGATATAAGATTTGTCGATGTCATAGATATACTGATTTTAGCACTGCTGTTTTATGCCTTTTATCATTTCATAAAAAACCGAAGGGCCGGCAGGCTCATATCCGGCCTTATCCTGATTATTGTCTTTCTCATCCTCAGCTCGGCCTTCCAGATGCACGCCATCAAATTCATACTTCAAAACTTCTATCAGGTCGGCATGCTCGCCATAATCATAGTCTTTCAGCCTGAGCTGCGCGCCGCGCTTGAAAAGGTCGGAAACACTCCGCTCTCGGGGCTGCGCAACATCAGCCTGAGCGAAACGCGGGACATTTCAATAATCAGCGCGGGGATTGACGCCATATGCGAGGCGGTCTGCGACATGTCGCTCTACAAGACCGGCGCGCTGATAGTCATCGAGCGGTCGGTCAGGCTCGGCGAGTACATCAAGCCCTCCAACATAATCGAGGCAAAGCTGACCTCTCGGATGTTGCAGAGCCTGTTTTTCAATAAAGCTCCGTATCACGACGGCGCGGTGATAATCCGCAATATGCAGATTTTTGCGGCGGGCTGTGTGCTCCCCCTGACGGCCGACGAGAGTATCGACAGCAGTCTCGGCACCCGGCACAGGGCGGCGGTCGGCATCACCGAGGTCAGCGATGCGGTGGCACTGGTGGTCTCGGAGGAGACCGGGATTATTTCGGTGGCCTACGAGGGGCGGATAAAGCGGAACTATAATTACAACTCGCTCAAAAAAGAGCTCTTCGGGCTTTTGACCCACAACACCCACACAGGCACCATAATAAGAAAAAACAACCATTCAAAAGAACATGACGTTGTCGACAAGGAGGGCGACTGATGGAGAGCAGAGAAACTCCGGTCGAGATGAAAGATATAGATAAGGAGGCAGGTGGAGCCCGGCAGAATTCTGAAGGCAATACAGCGGGTTCGCCGCCCGGGAAAAAGAGGCCGCCGTTTGTTGAAAGAATTGTTTCATTGTGGAATAAAGCTAAAACACGGGCGAAAAATTATTGGCTGATTGTAAAGGAGTGGCTGTTCTCCCGAAACATGAGGAAAGGCGACCGCTGGGCTTTTGTGGTCTGCCTGCTCATGGCGCTGTCGGTCTGGTTGTACGTCAAGAGCGCCGACGATACCAGCTATGAACATACGTTGTCTTATGTTGTGGTCAAACTTGAAGGGATGGAGACGCTTACAGAGGCCGATATGTCGGTTATCAGCGGCTTTGACAATGTAGTATCAATCACCCTCAGGGGGAAAAGGGCGGATATCGGCGGGCTGACCGGCGAGCAGGTCAACGCCTATGTCGACCTTAGCGAGATTACCGAAACCGGGCGCCATTCGCTGCCGGTGAAGGTCGATTTGCCCGGCTACTCGACGCTTGTCTCTATTGAACCGAGCAATGTTACCGTCAATATCGACATAAACGCGGTGAAGGACGTCGAGGTCAGGGTCAAGATAGATTATGTAATCGATGCCTCCTACATTATCGGGGATGTTGTGCCAAATCACAAAACGGTTATGGCGACCGGCCCTCAGTCGGTGCTCGACAAAATCGAGTATGCCGGAGTATCCTTCAGCCCCGGACCCATCACGACCAGCCTAAACCTGTCGGGGACGCTTAAATTCTATGACGAGTATGACCGGATAGTCGACAATCCCTATCTTAAATGCGATGTTTCTACAATTACCGTCAGTGTAGCCGTCACCATGAAAAAGACCGTGGCGCTTACCGTGACATTTGAGAGCGGTGTCAGCTCAAATTATCATGTTGAAATCAAGCCGGGGGAGATAACACTTTTGGGCGACCCGAAAATTCTAAGTGAAATTAACGAAATATCGGTTTACACCGTAAAGACAAATGAGGGCGTCGTCGGTATGCCGCAAAAAAGGCACATCAGCAGTCTTGACAACCTGCCCGAGGGGGTCATCTGGGAGAACGCAGACGAGGGTATCGACATAATTATAGAAAGGCTTTACTGATGCGCTTTGCCGGGCCGTAAAAATGAAGCGTGCGGAAAAACCGCACCGCTTCATTTTCGCCTTTATGAAATAGCCGGAAGTTTTATATTCCGGGTTTGAATTTGCCTTGCCGCGGGAGGAAGTAGTGATAACCCAAGGAAAAGTTACATCTGTCAGCGGCGAGTTTGCCATGGTCGAGGTCGACCGGAAGTCGGCCTGCGAGGGCTGCCCCAAGAACACCGGGGAGAAGAGCTGCGTGGTCTGCTCGCTCGGCGGGAGCAACAAAATTACCCTTCGGGCGCGCAACAGCGCCGGTGCTGCTGCCGGGGATATTGTTGCTATCGGCACCGAGACCCGGCGCGTGCTGGGGTACGCATGGCTGGTGTTCCTTATGCCGCTGCTGGTCGCGGCGGGCGGCTTCTGGCTCGGGACCTTGCTCTTCGTGGGCGAGACAGGCGGCTTTATTTTGGCAGCCGCAGGAATTGTTCTGAGCTTTGGCGGTCTCTGGCTTTATTCAAAGCTGGTGGTCGGGCGGCGCTGCGACGCCGAAGTTGTGTCAATCATAAAAAAAGGCGGGCCGGCCGGCGAATAGAATATGCGTTGGATTTATTCGGGCGTGATATGTGCGGACGACATTCGCGTGCCGGGAGAGAACGGAGAGTGTAATGGTTGAAATAAAAGAGAGAGATAAGGTCTGGAATATACGGTATGTCCCGGGAGACGGGGAGAGAGACCGGGAGGTCGGCGAGATTGCCGGCAGTCTAGGTGTCTCGCCGACTCTGGCGGTGCTGCTTCACAACCGCGGTTACACCACCCCCGGGGCGGCCGGGCGCTTTTTGAGGAATGAGGAGAGTGTCCTGCACGACCCGTATCTGCTTTGTGATATGGACCGGGCTGCAGAGCGCGTATGGCAGGCCGTAAAGCGGCGCGAGAGAATTGTCATCTACGGCGACTACGACGTTGACGGGGTTACCTCGGTGGCGATTCTGTGGCTGTACTTAAAATCAAAAGGCGCTGATGTCAGATACTACATACCTAGCCGGAGCGGCGAGGGCTACGGGCTGTCCTGCGGGGCTATTGACAGCTTAAAACAAGAGGGAGTAGACCTGATAATCACGGTTGACACCGGCATCACCGCCAATTCAGAGGCCGAATATGCCGCCTCGCTCGGGATTGACCTGGTGATTACCGACCACCACGAATGCCGTGACATTCTGCCGGCGGCCTGCGCGGTGGTCAACCCCCATCGCCCCGACTGCAGCTATCCCTTTCCCGAGCTTGCCGGGGCTGGTGTGGTATTCAAGCTGCTCTGCGCCTGCGAGATAGCCGAGGCAAGGGGGCGTGGCGAGGTTGACATATCGGCGGTGCGCAGGATCTGTTACGAATACGCCGATCTTGTCGCCATCGGCATTGTGGCCGACGTGATGCCGCTTACCGACGAGAACCGGCTGATTGTGCAAATGGGTATCAGGCTGCTCTCGGGAACCCCGCGCCGGGGGCTTTCGGCGCTTATCGAGGCCTCCTCGGGCGGAAGGGTCAACAGGCAGGCAAGGAAAAGGAAAATCACCTCGAATTATATAGGATACGGGATAGCGCCGCGGCTCAATGCCGCCGGGCGCATCGGCAGCGCAACAACCGCGGTAAAGCTGTTGCTTGCAGAGGATGACCGCGAGGCTTGTATCCTTGCGCGCGAGCTCTGTGAGATAAACACCCAGCGACAGATTGAGGAAAACCGCATTGCCGAGCAGGCATACAGAAAAATCGAGCGCGAGTTTGACTTTTCGCAGGATAAGGTCATCGTGCTTGAGGATGACAACTGGCAGCAGGGGATAATAGGGATTGTTGCCTCCCGCATAACCGAGAAATTCGGGCTTCCGTCGGTGCTGATATCATTTGACGGCAGCACCCGGGGATATCCGAGTGACGACGACACCGGCAAGGGTTCGGGGCGGAGCGTCAAGGGAATGAATCTGGTCGAGGCGCTGAAGTACTGCGAGGACCTGCTTATAAAATACGGGGGGCACGAGCTTGCCGCCGGCCTCACGATTGAGAGGGCAAAAGTCCCCGAATTTCGGAAAAGGATAAACGAATATGCAGCCCAGAATCTTCGCGAGGAGGATTTGGCGGTAAACCTTGAGGCCGACTGCGTGCTAAGCCTTTCCGACCTGACTCTCGGGTTTGCCTCGGAGCTCTATCATCTTGAGCCCTACGGGGTTTCAAATCCGGTGCCGACCTTTATAGCATACGACGTGAGGATTGCCAGAATAATGCATATAAGCGCCGGCAAACATACAAAGCTCATGCTTACCGACGGCGAGACTACCATCTTTGGAATTTACTTCAACATGCCTGCCTCAAGGTTTCCGCTACATGAGGGCGAGTGCGCCGACATACTATTCACGCTTGACATAAACGAATACCAGAACACAAAGAGCGTGCAGATGATAATTCAGGATATCCGCCTGTCCAAAAAGAGCAGCGAGAGCCGGCGCCTCTTGAGGCAAAGATATGAGGAGATCCTCTCGGGCGGGGAATTTGACCTTGAGGAGGACTTTATCCCTGACCGTGAGGACTGCGCGGCTGTCTTCAGGGTGTTGCGGCGCGAGCTGAGGCTGGGGCATGACGTCCTCTCCGACAGGGCGTTGCTCGCGCTTCTTTGGTCATATGAGCCGCAGCGGCAGATAAATTACGTTAAGCTGATGTACATACTCAAAATATTCAGCGAGCTGAAAATCTGCTCTGTAGAAAAGATAGGCGAGGGATTATACAGCTTTGCCATGTCATATAAAGCCTCGCGAACAAGCATAGACAAGTCGGCTGTCCTAAAAAAGCTCAAAATCCAGTGCAGAAACCGCGGATAGGCGCAGTTTTTCGGAATATATGCCGCCGGAATTTTAACCTCGCAGGCTGCATGAGGGGAATATGGATAATATGTCATCTCAACCGAATATCGACAAGCTGCTAAGGCATCTTGAGAAGACAGGGAAGAAATACGACATCGACAAGATCACGCGCGCCTTCGAATATGCCCGCACCCTGCATGAAGGGCAGTTCAGGCAAAACGGCGAGGCGTATATTTCCCATCCTATAGCTGTGGCCGAAATTGCCGCCGAAATGGAGCTTGACACCGACTCAATCTGCGCCGCTCTGCTCCATGACACTGTCGAGGACTGCTCGGATAAGACAAACCTCAAGGATATAGAAAAAAAGTTCGGGCGGGATGTCGCGACAATAGTCGACGGGCTGACAAAGCTTGTCTCGCTTCAGGTTGAGGATAAGGAAGAGGCTCATATTGAAAACCTCCGCAAGATGCTTTTTGCAATGGCCAAGGATATCCGGGTCATACTCATCAAGCTCTGCGACCGCATACACAACATGAGAACGCTTGACGCAAAGCCCGAGGAAAAGCGGAGGCTCATTTCGCTTGAGACAATGCAGGTCTACGCGCCGCTTGCCCACAGGCTCGGCATG
This sequence comes from Eubacteriales bacterium, assembly GCA_050946195.1. Lineage (GTDB taxonomy): Bacteria > Bacillota > Clostridia > Oscillospirales > CAG-272 > UMGS1002. The sequence continues at coordinate 13,519 of JBMNUI010000039.1, read as the reverse complement.
CAGAGGGTCAAGCAGGAGCTTGAGGACCGGGGGCTTTATTATCTCGACCTGATTGGCTACGTCGAGGTAAAAAACGATATCGAAAAAAAATACGGCCAGCACCGCAATCTTTTGGATACGCTTAGCAAGCACATTGCGGAAAAGCTCACTGAAAATCAAATCAAGTTCACGCTTGAGGGTCGCGTGAAGTCGGTTTACAGCATCTACAGGAAGATGTACAACCAGAACAAGAGTTTCGATGAAATATACGACTTCTACGCAATCCGCATAATCGTCGAAAACGAGCTTGAATGCTATACCACGCTGGGAATCATTCACGAGATGTTCAGTTCGGTCCCCGGGCGGTTTAAGGATTATATTTCAACCCCCAAACCAAACATGTACCGCTCGCTTCACACCACGGTCATAGGCCGGGAGGGGATACCCTTCGAGGTGCAGATACGCACCTTTGAAATGCACCAGGTTGCCGAATACGGCATCGCCGCGCACTGGAAATACAAGACCGGCGAGCAGTCGAAGGAGGAAATCGACAAGCGGCTTGAATGGATTGCCCGCCTTATCGAGACCGAGGATGTGGCGGGCGACCCCGAGGAGTTCCTTCAGGCAATAAAGACAGATATATTCCAAGAGGAAACATATGTCTTTACCCCGAAGGGCGACCTGATAGCGCTGCCCTCGGGCTCTACCGTCATTGATTTTGCCTACGCCATACATTCCGAGGTAGGCAACAAGATGGTGGGCGCCAAAATAAACGGGATGATTGTCCCGATAGACCGGGTGCTGCAGAACGGCGAGATAGTCGAGATACTGACCTCGTCCTCAGCAAAGGGGCCGAGCCGCGACTGGCTTAAAATCATCAAGACCAGCGAGGCGCGCTCGAAAATCCGCCAGTGGTTCAAGAAGGAGAAGCGGGCCGAAAATATAGTCGTGGGGAAGGCTGCGGTTGAGGCCGAGCTGAAAAAGCTCAACCGGCCTTACACAGAGGCGCAGAAGAACGATATCGTCCAGAATGTCTCCCAGCGGGTCGGCTTCAACACCCCCGACGACCTGTATAACGCGCTGGGCTACGGCGGGATAGCGATCACCCGGATTGCCGGCAAGCTGCGCGACGAGTTTGAACGGATTGTCGGTCCCGAGCCCGAGAAGCCGGCTGCCATAGCCGCCGGAATCGGGAAGGTTCAGATTTCGGAAAAACCCAAAAACATCAAGTCGAATACCGGCATCATAGTCGACGGACAGTCCGGCTGCATGGTGAAGTTTGCAAAATGCTGCAACCCGCTGCCCGGAGACGAGGTCATCGGATTTATCACAAAGGGGTTTGGCATCTCGATTCATAAAATCAACTGTCCGAATGTCATCGAGGGAAGAAAGAAGACAGCAGACGCCAGCCGCTGGGTCAGCGCCCGCTGGGACAGCGACACCGCTGAAAACCCCGAGGGGGGTTATGAGGCAATAATGCAGCTCTACATTGTCGACAGGCTGGGGATAATCGCAGACATCAGCAGGGTGCTTGCCGAAATGAAGGTGCCTATACTCTCGATAAATTCGCAGAAACGCGGCAGCAGAAAGGCGATTATCAACATGAAAATAAGCTGCAGCAATATTACCCACTACGAAATGATTGTGGACAGGCTGCGCTCAATTCACGACGTTGAGGATGTTGTCAGGGGATTCATTTAATCGGGCATTATGCCTGCCTGCCGTAATAACAGAGCAAACAAGGAGTTTGAAATGACGGCGGTAGTTCAGAGGATCAAGGGCGGATGCGTCAGAGTCGGGGGAGAGAAGGTCGGGGAGGCCGGCCCGGGACTTTTTGTCCTGCTCGGTGTTGCGGCCGAGGACGAACAGAAGGATGCCGAGCTGCTCGCCTCGAAGATACTCAAGCTCAGAATTTTCAGCGACGATGCCGGCAAAATGAACCTTTCGGTGACAGATGTCGGCGGGGATATTTTGCTTGTTTCGAATTTTACGCTCCTTGCCGATTACCGGCGGGGGAACCGGCCGGATTTTCTGCGCTCGGCACCTCCTGATAAGGCAAACGAGCTTTACGAGTATTTTGCCGGGCTGCTGTCGGCCGGAGTCGGGCATGTCGGCACCGGGCGGTTCGGAGCCCACATGGAGATAGAAGTCACCTGCGACGGGCCTGTCACCATAATAATGGAGAGCGAAGTGCTCCGGGGCAGAAGGAGGGGGACGGTTTAGTTCGAATGAAACTGATAATCAGCGGGGATATTAACAAGTACTATGTTCAGACCCTCTGCATGCTGTTTTTCCCTGGGGCGAAGTTCGGCGAAGATGAGGTCGAAAGCTTTGACAATCCTACCCTTGAACTGAAGATCACCGAGGGGCAGAACGGGGTTTACGCATATGCCGAACTGCGCCATATGGGCAAAATCTGTTCGTCGAAAAAATTCGAGGAGTACAGCGAGGGAGTCAGCGCCGAGAAAAGTGCTAAAATTGCCGCCAGTGCGGCGGTGCTGGCCGCTGCCGGAGAGCTGACCGGGTATCGCCCCTCATGGGGTATGCTGACCGGCGTGCGGCCTGCAAAAGTCGCCTTTGAGCTGCTGCGGCAGGGTATGAGCAAAACGAGAGTCAAAAAAATCATGACCTCCGAGTATTTTGTGATACCCAAAAAGGCGGCGCTTGCCACAGAGGTGGCGCTCACAGAGAAAAGGATAATCGGCACGCCCGACAAGCGCGACTGTAGCGTCTATATTTCAATACCCTTCTGCCCGACGCGCTGCGCATACTGCTCGTTTGTCTCCTACACTTCAAAACGCCTGCTCTCGCTCATCCCCGAATATCTCGACAGGCTCTGCCGGGAAATCAGGGAGATGTTTGCTCAGATAAATGAGCTGGGGCTCAAGGTCAAGACGGTTTATATTGGCGGCGGGACGCCTACCATACTTGAGGCCGGCCAGCTTGAGCGGTTGCTCGGGGTCATAGCCGAGTGCACCGACATAAGCCGGCTTGAGGAATACACGCTAGAAGCCGGGCGGCCCGATACCATCACTGCCGAAAAGCTCAGGATTGCGATTGAGAGGGGAATAACCCGGGTCTGTGTCAATCCGCAGACCCTCTCGGACGACGTGCTCTCGGGAATCGGCCGGGCACATACCGCCGAGGATTTCTTCCGTGCGTACGCCGTCGCCCGCGAGTCGGGGATCAGGTGCGTCAACACCGACCTTATCGCCGGGCTGCCGGGCGACCGGTTTGCCACCTTTTCGGACAGCTTTGACAAGATACTGCAGCTCCGGCCCGAGAATATTACCGTCCACACCTTCTGCGTCAAGAAAGCCTCGGAAATTCTGAAGCAAGGGAGCCATGTGTATTCAAGGCAGGGAGGAGACGCCGGCAAATGCGTCGACTACTCGCAGATAAAGTCAATGCAGGCGGGGTACAAGCCCTACTATATGTACCGGCAGAAAAACACTGTCGGCAATTTCGAAAACGTCGGCTTCTCGCTTGAGGGCTACGAGGGGCTTTACAACATATACATGATGGAAGAGGTACACACGATATTTGCGGCGGGTGCCGGGGCGGTTACAAAGCTGGTCAGATACGACCCCGAAGGCTCGGGCACCTTTATTATGCGGCTGTTCAATCCCAAATATCCCTATGAATACTTAGCCGAGGACAGGCGCGCGAAGATAAACGCGAAAATTGCCGGATTTTACGCGGAAATCTTATAACCAACCAAATCCGGAAAGAATAATATAATTGTTATGGCAGGGCGCCATTTAACCATTAAAAAAGAAAAAACCGCACTGTGCGGCACGGAGAACACTGATGATGAAATCCAAAAGACGATTTGAAAGCGCTGATGAGGCGCGGAAGTTTGTTGATAGCTGCGAGGCCGATTTTGAAGCCCGGCTCAACGCCGTTGTTGAGAAGGTCTGCAGCATCGAGGGACTGAAGCTTATCGGCCTGTCGGGGCCGACCTGTTCGGGAAAGACCACGGCGGCCAACAAGCTTGACGAGGTCATGACCGCGCTCGGTAAGAATGTTCATGTCGTGTCAATTGACGATTTTTATCTTGACCGGGATGTGCTCGAGCAGAGAGCCCGGGAAAACGGCGGCAGGATAGACTACGACTCTGAGGACACGATTGACTTTGACGCGCTTGCCGAGTGCGTCGAAGAAATCTTCTCGGACGGTCCGACGCTCATTCCCAAATTTGACTTCATCAAGGGCAGACGGACCGGGTTTATCGAGCTTGAGACCGACGACAATGACATGTTCATCTTCGAGGGCATACAGGCAATATACCCGAAGGTGTCCGAGCTCTTTCACCGCTATATTTATAAAAGTATTTATATCTCGGTCGAGAGTGCGATTGAGATAGAGGGCGAGATTTTCGAGCCGAACGAGATAAGGCTCATGCGCCGGATTGTCCGCGACTTCAAATTTCGCGGCGCAAAACCCGAGTTTACGATGTACCTCTGGGAGAGCGTCCGCACAAACGAGGAGCTCAATATATTCCCCTATGCGCTCGGCTGCGATTACTTTATCAACTCGACACTGGCCTTTGAAATAAACCTGCTTCGCCCCTATCTTGAGGAGATACTGGCCGGGGTGCCGGACGACAACAAATACCGCGAGCGGGCCGACAGGATTCTGGAAAAGATTAATGGGCTCGAGGCCATACCCGAGACCTACCTCTCGCCTAACTCGCTATACAACGAGTTTATCAGAAGAAGCGGAAAATGAAAATACTGTTCAGAGATGCAGTTTTATTACCGGACTTAAGCTCCGGGGCGGAATCGGTAAGCGCCCGGGATGCCCGCGCGGCTGTGGTGGTTGACGGCGGGTATTTTACCTATGTGGGACAAAAGCCGCCCGGCGGGGAGTATGACCGCATTATCGACTGCCGGGGCAGGCTGCTCATGCCGGCCTTTTACAACACGCACTGTCACGCCGCGATGACCCTCTTTCGCGGGTATGCCGATGACCTGCCGCTTTCGCGCTGGCTCAGCGAAAGGATATTGCCGGCAGAGGAGCGGCTGGATTATGAGAGCGTCTATTGGGGGACGCTGCTTGCCGCCGCCGAGATGATAAGGGGCGGCATAGTTTCATTTTCCGATATGTACATCTTTGAGGAAGCGACGGCGCAGGCGGTGCTTGAGTGCGGCATGAAGGCCAATCTCTCGCGCGGCCTCGTTTCCTTTGACGACATCCCGGACCCTGCGACCGACCGGCGCTTTTCTGAGGCTGTGGCGCTCTGGCGGGAGTATGACGGCGCCGGCGGCGGCAGGATAAAGGTCGACATGGCGCTGCACGCCGAGTACACAAACACAAAAAAATTCTGCCGCCATGTGGCCGGATACTGCCGTGAAAACGGCATTCGGATGCAGATTCATCTGTCCGAAACAAAGGAAGAGCACGGGCGCTGCATAAAAAAGTACGGTATGACGCCAGCGGCCTTTTTTGAGGAGGCCGGCGTGCTCGACCTGCCGGTCACAGCCGCGCACTGTGTCTGGCTTTCGGATGAGGATATCGGGCTGCTTTTAGAGCGGCAGGTTTTTGTCTCGCACAACCCGACAAGCAACCTCAAACTCGGCTCGGGTATTATGCCGTATGAGAAAATCAAATCCCGCGGGATTAAAATAACACTCGGCACCGACGGCGCGGCCTCAAACAACAACCTGAGCATACTGGGTGAAATGCGGCTTGCTTCGCTTCTGCACAAAGGGGTGTCAGGCGACGCCGCAGCCGCGCCGGCGCATGAGATAATAGAGTGCGCGACAGCAAACGGCGCTCTGGCGCAGGGACGGGGCGACTGCGGCAGGATTGCCGTCGGGTACCGCGCCGACGCGATACTTGTCGACCTTGACGACGTCAATATCCTGCCGGCAACAGACCCGGCCGCGGCGCTGGTTTATTCTGCCGACCGGGCTAATATAGTCCTTACCATGTGTGACGGGGTAATATTATACGAGGAGGGCGAGTATAAATCTATTGACGTCGAGCGCGTAAAACACAACGTAAAGCGTGCGGCGTCGGCCATATTTGGCTGATTTTCGCCGAGGAGAGTTTTGTCGCATGGACAGCAGCCCAGCCCAGGCATCGTTAAACAGGCTGATCTCGGGAACCGCGGCACTTGCAGCCGCAACCATAATAACCAAAATCGTGGGTCTGTTCTACAAGGTTCCGCTGGTAAAATACGTCGGCATTGAGGGCATGGCGTATTTTCTGGCCGCCAACCATATATATGTTTTCCTTTTCGTGGTCTCCACCTCGGGGCTGCCGGTAGCCCTTTCGATTATGGTGTCACAGGCGACCGCAGGGCAGGGGTCCGACAGTGATGCCGGTGTGGTTTTCAGGGTTGCGATGGCGATGTTCGTTGCGGTCGGGACCGTCGGGAGCTTTTTTATGATGGCGGCGGCCGAGGGGATAGCCTCGCTTATCAGTATCCGCGGCGCGGCGCGCTGCATATGCGTCATAGCCCCGGCAATACTCATGGCCTGTATCTCGGGGGCATACCGCGGGTATTTTCAGGGACTAAGAATCATGGGACACACCGCGGTCTCGCAGGTAATCGAAGCCTTGGGAAAGCTCTTTTTGGGGCTTGCCGGGGCGTTTTTCGCCACCCGGCAGGGTTATGACAAGGAGACAGTCGCGGCCTTTGCAATAGGCGGCATCACCGCGGGAATCGGTTTGGCGATGCTCTATCTCATGGCAGCCAAAGCTATATATAATAGAAGGCACAAAATAAAGTCTGTAAAAGCTAAAGCCCCGATGCGGGGGATTGCATTAACGCTCCTTAAAATCTCACTGCCGATTACTCTGAGCTCGACGGTCATCAGCCTCACCGGGCTGATAGACACCTCGCTTATCGTCAACCGCCTGACTGCGGCCGGCTTTTCTGAGTCTGTTGCAAACCGGCTCTACAGCTGCTACGGAAATATTGTGGTCCCGCTGTTTTGCCTGACGCCGGCGCTGGTTGCTCCGATATCTGTGTCGGCGGTCCCCCTGATTTCGGCTGCGCTCAAGTCGGGGGATTTGCCCGAGGCGAAAAAGCTGACCCGGGCGGCATTCAAGCTGACGCTGCTTGCGGCGCTGCCGGCGTCGGTAGGGCTGTCGGTTTTCAGCCGGCCGATAATAGCCCTGATTTTCCCGGGTGAGCCCGAGGCCGCCGAGATAGCTGCGCCGCTGCTCTCGCTGCTCGCGCTCTCGGTGGTTGCCTCCTGCCTTATTACCACCACAAACGCCCTGCTTCAGGCAAGCGGGAGAGCTCCGGTGACAATCGTCTCAATGCTCTGCGGCGCGGGGATGAAAATTGTCGCCGAATATTTTCTCGTCAGAGCTCCGATGATAAACATCGCCGGCGCGCCGGTGAGCACATTCCTCTGTGACCTTACGGTAGTGGGAATAAACATGTATTTTGTGGCAAAACACGTCTTTGGCGCGCCGCCTGCAAAGACCTTTTTGCCGGTCTCGGTGTCGGCGTTGGTAGCGGTCGGCGGGGCGATACCGGTCTTTGGCTTTGCCCAAAATGCGGGATGGGGGACGCTCAGCATATTTGCCGCGATAATTGCGGCGGCGGCGATATATGGCGCCGTGGCAGTTCTTACAGGGGCTGCCGACCGCGATTTTATTATGTCTCTGCCCGGAATGAAGCGCTTGCCGAACAAGGTCACAAATCAAAAATATCTTATAAAAAACAAGCTGGATTCACCATAAATAAAAGAAAGGTACAGACGTATAAATGGACAGGGAAGAGAAAATCAGGTATCTGCTCGGCGCCGAGCACTACAGCACAGAGGATTTAAGGCTTCTTGTCGAGGTCCTGCGCGGCGAGGGCGGCTGCCCCTGGGACCGGGAGCAGACCCACAAGAGCATCCGGGCGGGGCTTATCGAGGAGACATATGAGGTCATCGAGGCAATAGACAAGGATGACCCAACCCTCATGTGCGAGGAGCTCGGAGATCTCTTGCTGCAGGTCATATTTCACGCACAAATCGAGACCGAAAAGGGAAATTTCACACTGGGTGACGTGACGGACAATATCTGCCGCAAGCTGATACACCGCCACCCGCATGTTTTCGGCAATCTGAATGTAAGCTCGACCGAGCAGGTGCTCGAGAACTGGGATAAAATTAAGAGCGAAGAAAAGAGCCGCAAGACTATAACCGACAAGCTCCGGGCGGTGCCGGCAGCGCTGCCGGCGCTCATGCGGGCGGTGAAGGTCGGTAAGCGCGCCGCCTGCCTTGACTTTCCCGACGCCGGGGCGGTTTTGGATAAAATCCACGAGGAGACCGATGAGCTGAGTACTGCCATTGGCAGCGGGGATACCGGGAGGATTGAAGAAGAGCTCGGCGACCTTTTGCTGACTGTCAGCAGTCTTGCACGCAAGGTCGGCATAGACCCCGAAGCGGCGCTGAACAGGGCTACCGACAAGTTCATTGACCGCTTTGAGAAGGTCGAGAACGAGGTCGGGTTTGACATGAATAAAATAGATATGACCGAATTGGATAAAATTTGGGACAAAATAAAATAAAAATTATGAAAATTGCAAAAATGCTATTGAATAAACTGCTTGATAATGGTATAATAAAATTGCCAGAAGGCATATAGCGTATGGTTTTTTCGGCTCAATGGTACCCCGATTTTATACTTAAAACGAAAGAGGTGTAAAAATGAACAAGACTCAACTCATCAATGAAGTAGCTGCGGCAGGCGGACTTAAGAAAAAAGATGCGGCCGCGGCGGTCGATGCCACCATCAGCGCTATTGTGAACTCAATCAAAAGAGGGGATAAGGTACAGCTCTCGGGGTTCGGCACGTTTGAAACCAGGGTACGTGGAGCCAGAACCGGCCGCAATCCGAAAACCGGGGAGACGGTGATGATTCCCGAATGCAGATACCCGGTGTTCACTGCCAGCAAAGCCTTAAAAAAATCACTAAAAACTGAATAATAGTAATTGTGGCAGGCCGGTGCATTGTAGGCCGGCGGCATTTGCGGCGGGCTATTACTGAGAAGGATATACGAAATTATGCGTCTTGATAAATTTCTCAAGATTTCAAGGATAATCAAACGGCGTACTGTGGCAAACGAGGCCTGCGACACCGAGCACGTCAAGGTGAACGGCAGAGTAGCAAGGGCCTCTTACAAGGTCAAGAAAGACGACATAATTGAAATTACATTCGGTCAGAGAACCCTGAAAATAAGGGTGCTTGATGTCAGGGAGCACGCCGCAAAATCCGACGCAGCCCTACTCTACGAGGTGCTGGAATAAACACACGGGCCCCCGCATATAGTGTATTGTCAATCGGCGGCTGCCGATTGGAGTACTTATGCGGAGGTCCTTCATGAATGTTGAGAGGCCGAGGCCGGAAGCGCGCAAAATACATGAATGTGTCATCAAGCACCGGGAGCATGTCGATATAACCGGCGTCAAAGAGGTGATCAGCTTCGATGAGGGGGAGGTCCTGCTGGTAACCGACTGCGGGGACATGACGCTTGAGGGAGATGGCCTGCGGGTTGGCACGCTTGACACCGACAAGGGTATCATATCGGTGGACGGGAAGATAAACGCCCTTTATTATACCGACACCCAAAAGAAAAGCCGCCGCGGATTATTCTCGAGGGACAAAGGCTGATGACTATAGACCCGCTGGCGCTTCTTCGGATGTTTGTCGTCTCGCTCCTCTGCGGCATTGCGCTTGAGGTGCTGTGGGAGTGCCTCGGATTTTTGGGGTTCGCGCTCAGATACAGGCGGCAGGGCGGCGCGGTGACATTTGACGACACTCCGATAAGCCTTATCGTGATTTTTGTAAAGGATGTCTTTTTCTTTACGGTCGCCGGCGCGGTGATGGCGGTTTTGATTTACTGGGCAAACGACGGGCAGTTTCGTATGCTCGGGCCGGCGGGGGCGGCGCTCGGGTTTTATATCTGCCACAGGACGCTGGGCAGGCTGCTGCGGCAGCTCAACGAAGCGATGGTAAAGTTGCTGTATGCCGCGCTCCGCATGCTGGTCTGGCCGGTGAGAAAGCTATTTACCGCTGCAAGGGTTTTGGCAGACAAGGGGATTTTGCTGATGCGCCGGTACCGGATGAAAAGATATACCCTGCGGCGGATTCGGGCGACCGATGCAATAAGGCTGCATGGGAGGCCCGACTAAGTTGTCAGATATTATAAATCAGATTTTAGCGGATGCGGCGAGATGCGAAAGTGTGCTGAAAAGGTGCGGGGCATGAAAACGCATAAACAAGGGCGCGGAATTTGAGTTACGCGGGATGTCGAAAAACCGTGAAGATAAGGCGGGCGATGACGGGAGTTAATGAAGATGAACGAAGTAAAAACTGCATGGCAAAAGCCTAATATGCTTATCACAATTGTGCTGGGCCTGATTATGGCGGTGGCGCTCGGGATCTTTATCACCCGGATAATGGAATACAACGACCTCAAAAAGGAAAAGGAAATACTGCAAAGAGAAATCAAGGCCTGCGAAGAGGAGATTGCCGCGCTTGAGTACGAGTACGCCGCACCGATGGATGACGAGTACATAGAAAGCGTGGCTAAGGCCAAACTGGGATTGATAAATCCCAATGAAATTGTTGTTGTAAATGAGGTTATAGAATAAGGCGCCTGCCACGGCGCCTTTTTTGTGGGGATTTGGCTCACGCCCCGTAATAAAATAGCGGGACTCCTGCCCACGCCCGGCTTTTGCGGAGGCTCTGCCCCCGTAACCTCACTTGAGGAATTTTTGCACTCCACGTTTATGACTTTCCTAATGGTAGAATGTAGGGGCGAACTCCGTTCGCCCGCGTTCTTCCTCGCCCATGTTCATTTCTTTGTGCGCACAAAGAAATAAACCAAAGAAAAGCGCTCAGGGGGAAACCTATGGTTTCCGCCCTGAGAACCCCCTTCCTCTTGCCGCGACGAAGCGTATAATAAATGATATTGTTCGGCAGGGATATCATAGAGCTCAATTATCGGGGTTTAGCGAACAACGCGGCGGGTGCGGATTATGAAAGGCTCGAATGAGGGTGGAAATAGCCCCCCGCGCTCACGTATCCCTCGCATCTACTAATGTCTAATTTCTAATCACTAATAACTAATTGGGAAAAACCTCTTTTAAGAAGTCTCTCCCAAGCGCATCCTTATTCATACTCCCTCAAAATCTCCTGAAGCCTCCGCTCCACCTCGTCGGCGCGGAGTCTGTCGGCTGCGTAGGATTTTCGGAGCAGCTCGCCGGGGATGTATTCGTCGTATTTGTCGAATACCGGCAACTCGGTTTTGGCGACCAGCGAGGCGCAGTCGATCCCTTCGCGCGCCGCGCGCCCGGCAAGGTACTTTATCAGTTCGCTGTCATCCCCGCGCTCCATGCGGAAGGTCATGTAATAGCAGCCTTCGAAATCAAGGTTTGAAATTTTGAAATCCCTTGAGTTCTGCAGAATATACTTGCGCAGGGTGCGGAAGGAGCGGGTCCCCAGCCAGGGGAAAAGGCACCAGGTATACCCCCCGAGGCAGACCATAGAGCGGTCGAGCATTCCGGTGTTCCGCGCCAGATGCCGCGCCACCTCAAGCCGCTCGGCCGCGTTGGGTTTTAGATAAGGGTAGACTTTATCCTCGGAGAGCACCTGCTTCATCCGCTCAAGTATCCGCGTGTGGATTTCGCCGAAGTCGCCCGGCCACGATATTTCCATCTTGCCCTCGACGCCCCGCACGTAAATAAGCCGGCGACGGAGGTCGAGTTCCTCGACCTCCCACACCCGCCCGGCTAGCGCGAACCTGTCGCCAACCGGGGGCGGCGAGGTGATGACTCCGATTTCGTCCGACCCGCAGCGCACAGTGTAGTCCTCGGTGTCCTTGAACACCGCATAGAATTTGAAGCTGTTCATCAGTCGCTCGCCCTCAAGCCCGACAATAAGCCCCTTTTCTTCGGTCAGCTCAAGCAAGCCGTTCTCAAGCATTGAAATTATGAGCGTCTTGTAATCTTTGCGGCTGACCGCGGCAAACGGGGGCAGCGAGAGGACCCGGTCGGCGAGCCGTTTCGGCGTCAGCTCGCCCGAGGCGCCGAGAATGCTTAAGGTCTGCTGGAAGAGCAGCGAGAAGGGAAGCTGGCGGACCTGCGGCGGCTCGATGAAGCGCTCCTCGATATACAGCTGAATAATGGCGATAGCTCGCAACAGCCCCCAAGGGATAAGCTGCGGAAGCGGGGTATTGGGCAGCGGGTTTTCCTCGCGGAAGACCATCATCATCTCGGGGGGCTGTCCCCGCCGGCCCGAGCGGCCGAGCCGCTGGAGAAAGCTTGACACCGAGGCCGGCGCGTCGTTGTGCAGTATCCGCTCGAGCCGCCCGATATCCACCCCGAGCTCGAGGGTCACGGTGGCGCAGGTGACGGCGTGGGTGTCCTCATCCTTCATTTTCAGCTCGGCTTCCTCGCGGATTGACGCCGAGAGAAATCCGTGGTGGATGAGGAATATGTCCGGCTCGCCCCGGCGCCTGGCAATCTGCCGGAGAGTTGCGCAGGTGTATTCGGTCTCCTCGCGCGAGTTGGAAAAGACCAGCGACTTGCGGTCCTTGGCGCAGTCATATATGAACTCATACCCCGCGTCAATCTCGGCGACATATTCTCCGGCCTTTTCCGGATGGTCTGTTGTCTGGTCTCCCTTCAGATTTTGAATGTAGAAATGCTCAATCCCCAGCCGCCAGTGAAGCTTCTCGGGCTTGAATACCGGCGCGTCGGTTTCAATTCCGGTTCCGGCGCCCAGCCATGCGGCGGCCAGCGCCGGGTCGCCGACAGTCGCCGAGAGCCCGATGCGGCGGGGCGTCCGCCCGATTATCCGGGCGAGCCGGCAGAGCTGGCAGATTATCTGATTTCCCCGGTCCGAGCCGGTGAGGGTGTGGATTTCGTCAATTATGATATAGCGCAAATCCCAGAAAAGCCGCAGGACGTCGTTTGAGCGGTTGAGCAGTATTGACTCGAGCGACTCGGGCGTAATTTGCAGGATTCCGCTCGGATTTTCGAGCAATTTTCTTTTATGTGATGCCGCAACGTCGCCGTGCCAGTGGGTAACTTTGATATCGGTCTCGGCGAGCAGCTCTTCAATGCGCGCAAACTGGTCGTTGATAAGGCTTTTAAGCGGGGCAATATAGAGCACGCCTACCGAGCCGGGAGGGTTTTCCCAGATATCGGTGATAATCGGAAAGAAGGCCGCCTCGGTTTTGCCGCTTGCGGTCGACGAGGTGAGCAGCAGGTTGTGGTCGGTAAAAAAAATCGTGTGCGCCGCCGCTATCTGAACCGGGCGCAGGGTCTCCCACGAGCGCGAATAGATAAACTCCCGGATAAAATCGGGAAAGCGCTCGAAGATTTTATCGGCATCGTACATATCATTGCTCCGCAAATAGTTGTTAGTTATTAGACATTAAATATTAGTAGGCGCGCGGGGCTCCTTTCTTGGGGGGGGGGGGCCCCCCCCCCCCCCCCCCGCACCAAAATTTTTAAAAAAAAAAAAAAAAAAAAAAAAAAAAAAAAAAAAAAAAAAAAAAAAAAATCAGAGCGGGCCCCCC
>JBMNUI010000038.1:0-20120 GCA_050946195.1 Eubacteriales bacterium | reverse complement strand
GCCCTTTGGGTTGTCAATAGGGATAATCGGATTTGTCAACCAAATATATTGAGTAATACTCGCCCTGCTCGGTTTTGTCCGCAACAGTCCTCCCCTCGGTACGCACTCTGCAGACAAGGTAGTATCCGCCGACCGGAAGGTCCCGCAGTTCGGAGAGCGAGCTTATTTCGCGCTCGGTTTCAAGTTCGGTATCAAGCAGCAGATACTTAACGCTCTTAACATTGTACTGCGGTGCGATGAAAAGCTCCATCCCGTCGGCTTCTTTTACTGTCGGAATTTTATCCCTGTTCATTTCAATCTGCGTCCTGTGGCCAAACCCGTCGCCATCCAACCATCCGCCCGACCTCTCGTCATAAATAGAAGCCCACGACAACGCCCAGAACCCCTCGGTATAATAGGGTTTGCCGTCGTACCGTTTATATGTTCCTGAGAACATGCCGGAAATTTCTATGTCATCCTCTCCGGCGCGGAAGGCGGCTGATGTGGCTGAGGCGCTTTCGTCTTTTATAACCGAAATCTGCTCCTTTGTGTAACCCGCCGGTAGCGGCACTAAATACACAAACCTGCCTAAATCGGTGGTCGAAATAGTAATATAGGGATTAAGCCTGTTAAGATGAATAATAAATTCACTGTCCTTTTTTTCTGCGTATGTGTAATAGGTATACGAGCCGCTTGCCGTGCCGACCGGCACTGCTGCCAGGCACCCGCCGTCGGCAAAGAACTGCTCAGTGTATTTCCCAACAGTCATGTCGGCATATGCGCCGGTATTGTGGCGCAGGGTGTAGAAATCGCTATTATTTATATATTCGTACAGCTCTGTCAAGCCCTCATAGCTGTCAATAATGAAAAAACTCTCGGGTTTCGGATTGTTATCAGCCGGATTTTTAAGTGTAAAATAATCATCAAGGTACTTCCCTATCGAACCCTCGGGATATCCGGCAGTATCCTGCCCGCTTTCATCAGCGCTGCTAACGGTCTCCTCCGGGAGTTCTCCGGCATCGCAGGCCGACATCGACAAACCCAAAGACAACAAAAGCAGCGCGGTAATCATTCTGACCACTCTTTTCATGGTATATCCTCCCTCAGGCAAAAGCCGCCTCATGTACCATTATACAACACTGCCGCAAAAAAAGCAATAGAAGCACGGATTTTTACGTGCTTCTATTTTAGATTGAGTTTTTTCAGTATTTTGGACAGCGGGAGCACCAACAAGCCGGCCGCCAGATTCCCCGCCGCATGAATCAGGTCAAACGGAAGCCCTGCAACAATCCAGGCAATCATCTGCCTGAAGTTCAGCCCGAAGAGAAGCGCCTGCGCGGGCGCGCAGAGCGTCCCGAAGAGCAGCCCGTGCAGACAGCAGACGAGCGGATATACGAAGGCCGCGGCAAGGTCGGGAATATTACGTGGCAGCAGCATTGTCACACCCCACAGCACGGCCCAGACATAAAAACACGGCACCACCCAGGGCGAAAAACCCCAATACACCGCGGTCAGAAGAACATAGATGTAAATCGGTATCAGCGCGCGGTGGCGGTAAATCAGGGTCAGCAACATTGTAAACATGCCGACAAGGTGAATATTCGGCAGGGCGTCCATAATCAAATCCGAGCTGAACATCATCGCCCCGGCCATTGAGAATACCGCCATGTCGCGCAGCCTTTGCGTATAGCGCGGCACACTGCCCGGTTTCCCCGCCGGATGGTCGGGTGTGACCTGATTTCGGGATTCTTTTTTACTACTCTTTTGTGTAAACCAGCGCATAGTGCTCGCCATCCGCGATTTCGGTGCTGTCGGCGCCGGTCGTCGCGTATTCGCCGTTTTTGTAGAGCGCCCAGTAGGCGCCGTCAAGGTCAAAATCGGCCCGCATACCGTTGACATACTTGATCATAAGTCCGTAGGTGCTCCGCTCGCCCTCGACAAGGTTGTGATCGGTGAGCGCGTCTGCCAGGGTTGTCTTGTCGGTCTTGATTGTTATGTTAATTGACTTTTCACCGGCCTCAACGCGCAGCACTATTGTGACAGCACCGCTGCCAAGTGTCGTGTCCTCGGTATAGATTGCGTTTTCCCATAGGTCGGGGTCGGACGGCTCTTTATTGCCGCAGGCGACCATACCTATAAGGAAGAGCAAGCATAACACCGCGGCCAATGAATGGAAAACGTGGTTCTTTTTCATTCAATGTCACTCCTCAATATCCAAAACGAAAAGTGATTGCGCCCCTCCGTCAGGGACGGAGGGGCGCGCAACATCGAGCGCACGGCAGCAACCGTACGCTTTTTGTGCGCCGCTCTTCCGTCCAGCCGGCATATGCGGTTTCCTGACACCCGCCCAAGAGCGACATCACATCACACGGAACGATAAGTATTCCGGCTTGTGGGAGCAGGGCTCCCATATACGGCAATGGCTGTTGCGGCGGATTTTCACCGCGCTTTCCTTATCTCCGAACTCCGGCCTCAAGTGCCGGGTCCGGCTGCGCCGATAGCGCAGAACCGTGTTTCATTGTCTGATACATGATAACATATATGTTAATGAAAAGCAATAGTAAAATATGTTTTAATTTATTATCATGGGGCGCAAAACCGTTTCTTCCGCATATTTATCCTTTTTATCAAGGAAAAACGACCGGTCCCCAAAATAAGTTAGGGAGGGCTCCGTTTAAGAAGTTCCTCCCAAATACCAATACCCTTATCGCAGATTATTCATCAACCTGAGTTGTCAGGAATATCGGCAGGGTCATCTGCTCTATTTGATCCAAAAGTTCCTCGAGCTCGTCCAAATGGCGGTCTTCGTCGTTAAGTATCTGCACAAGCATGTCTCTTGTCGCGTTGTCGCCCATCGTAACCCCAGTCCTCGCACATCTCGGCGTGTACAATGTACTGATTGATAGCAGTCAGCTCGTCTGCCAGCAAAGCATTAAGGGCCTCAATAAGCTTCGGATTTCCTTTTTTTGTTTTGGATGGATATGATTTTCGGCAAACACTTGAATTATCCCTGTAATTGTGTTAACATAACAATAGAACTTGTCGGAGGTGTATTCTGCCGCTTCAGGACACAAACCGGGTGCTCTGCGGAGGTGAGTAACGAATCATGCCGCTGTCAACGAATCTATCGGCCAACCCGAAAGGCTCATATGCTTCTCAGGATGCCGGGTTTAGTATGTTTTGGCTCTCTGAAAACCGGAACGGAAGGCTTTTTTTGCTCGGTTGCCCGCTTGAACTTACACCGCGGGAATACGGGGTGCTCATGTCGGTAATCCGCCATTATCCCGGTTCCGCTTCGGTTAAGGATATCTGCAGGGATAACGAAGGACTCGGCCCGGGCAGCGTTCCTGTACATATCACCGCGATAAACAAAAAAGCCGCCAGAATTGGCGGCAGAAAGCTCATCATCGCAAAGCGCGGTCTCGGGTATATCATTAACAGGTATATGTAATGTAGAGATATCAGCATTAAACATTGATAGTAATAGATACCGGCGATGCACGGGAAGGAACTCAAAGCACGCCGGGTTGTTGCAGGGTGCGCCCAATCGGCGCACCCTGCAATATTTGTTCAGGTGCAAATCAATTGGCGTCCTCCGACTCGTTGTCAAGCCTCACTCCCGCTATCTGGGCAACCGGCACCGAGAAGGCCACCGCCCCGGGCTTTGTGCCCGGCCCGCATTTCTCCATAATCGCGCTCATAATGGCGTCGCGTTTTTCAATTCTTGTGGCGATAAGCAATACCTGCTTATCCTCGGCTATAGTCATCCCCAGAAATTTCTCGGCAAATTTGGCCCCGGTCCCCTTGGCTTCTAGTACCGTCCCGCCGCCGGCGCCGGCAGCCCGCGCGGCGTCCATGACTTCGTCCGAATAGCCGCCGTTAAGAATGACGAATATCATTTCCTTGTCGAACTTGTACTTCGGCAGGGTTTTGCTTATGTTCTTATCATTTGTCAGGTAGTCCAATGTTTTTGTTCCTCCGATACTGCGAATTGGGATTGCGGTCACTATTCCGGTACCCGGGATATCGATATAAAGCTTTTGCTTAGCATCCTTGAAGACCTTCGTCGTCTTTGCCCTGTCGGCCGCGGCAAGCAGAAGGGTCTTATCTGAGGACTCAAGCCCCAGTATGCTGAGCAGGTCCTTTGAGGCGGTACCGCTGGCATTGAGTGAGAAAATTCTGGCGATACCGTTTTTCTTCATCATTGACCTGTAGTTCGGCGCCAGTTTGCGGTCGGTGACAACCAAGAGCAAATAAAGTTCCATGACACTAAACCTCCCAAAGGTCGATAACCTCGGTATCGCCGTACACGACAACCTGCTCTTTTGCGACCTTCAGCTTTATCTTGTATATGACGCCCATAATCTGTATGGTTATAAGGGGCATCATGGCGACCATCGCAACCAGCCCGAAAGCGTCTGTTGCCACATTTCCCCCGGCAGCCTTTGCAGCACCTATCGCAAACGGGAGCATAAATGTCGCGGTCATGGGTCCAGAGGCAACGCCGCCCGAGTCAAAGGCAATCGAGGTGAATATGTCGGGCACATACAGCATAAGAATGAGGGATATGGCATAACCGGGAACCAGAAACCAGAAAATCGAAAGTCCGGTGAGCACGCGAAGCATGGCTAACCCCATCGCGCAGGCAAGGCCAACAGACAAGCTTACCTCCATTGCCTTAGCCGAAATTTCGCCGCCGGTAATTTCTTCAACCTGCCGGTTGAGAACCTGCACCGCTGGCTCCGCTGTGACGGTAACCCACCCCATCACCATAGCCAGCGGGATAAGCAGAAACCTGAGCCTCTCGCCTGCCAATTCTTCTCCGAGGATTGTCCCGAGCGGCGAAAAACCGACATTAACTCCGGTGAGAAAGAGCACAAGGCCGACAAATGTAAAGATAACGCCGGTCAGGACTCTAAAAAACTGAGTGAGCTTCGGCCTTTGCACCGCCAGCTGAAATATCAGGAAGAAAACAAATATCGGAGCAAGTGCCAAGGCCACCTCAAGCATATATACCGGGAATGCCTTAAGGTAAGACACGCTTATTTCAATTGTATCCGAATATGAAGCGACAATATTCTCGGTGGTTGTTGCAACGCCCTTGAAAATAAAACTCAAAGCAAGAACAGCCATTATCGGGCCGACAGAGCACAGTCCGATTAAGCCGAAACTGTCGGCAGCCGCATTTTTATCGCTTCTGAGCATAGCCGCACCAACCCCGAGCGCCATAATGAACGGCACGGTTATCGGACCGGTCGTAACTCCGCCCGAGTCAAAAGCCACCGAAAGGAATTCTTTATCAGCAAATGCCGCAAGTGCAAATACCACCATATAAAAACCGGCAAACAACCATTTGAGCTTAATGCCGAGGTAAGTGCGGAGCATCGAAACCATCAGGAAGAACCCCACCCCGACTGCGACTGTGACCAGTAAAACCGTCTTATGTATATGCGGCGTAATGTCGGCCAGCACCTGCAGGTCGGGCTCGGCAATTGTGATTGCTGCGCCAAGAAAAAAGGAAAGCGGCAAGATAAGCCACAGGTTTTTGCTTTTTGTCATCCAGGTGCCGATGGTGGTGCCGACCGGCAGCATGGCGTTATCCACGCCAAGTGTAAAGAGCCCCATTCCCACTATCAGCATCAGTGCGCCGAGCAGAAAGGACAGCATAATGTCTGTGCTGACCGGTACAATCGTAAAGCACATCAATATTATAATCAGCGTAACCGGAAGTATCGAGGCCACCGATTCGCTGATTTTTTCAATTAAGAGCTTTTTTTTCTTGTGCACCGAACGTTCCTGCCTTGTCAATATATAATTAACAAAACGCGGCCTTGTTTTTTTGCCGCAGCTTCATTATACCACAATGAAAAAAACAAAGCAATAATTTTAATAAAATTTAAGCGGCGCAACTTCGGCAAAATGCCGGTTGCGCCGCGGAGTGTTATGTCAATTACCTAACCCCGAACAAGAGCTCGCCATATGTGGGATATGGCCAGTACTTCTCGGCCACAATTGTCTCGGCCTCGTCTGCAGCGGCGCGCAGCTCGTTCATTCGGGTGAGAACCAAATCACGATAGGCACAGGACTGCTTTTCAACCGTCTCTATACCCCGGATGCTGTGCAGGATTTCCTCAAGGGCGTCGGTTCTGTCCGAGATTTCACTCATGAGCCGCGTGAGCTTCCCGACCAACCTCTTTTCATAGTCAAGATCTATATCGGGCATAATCGCGCGCTTGGCGGCAGCCGCATTTGCAAGTTCGGTGCAGTAGCCCTCGACTGCCGGCAATATCTGCTTCCTTGCCATCTCTATCATGGTCAGGGCTTCGATGTTGATGACCTTACAGTAGTTCTCAAGCAGTATCTCGCAGCGCGACCTCAGCTCTGCCTCCGAGAAAACCCTGTGTGAGACCAGAAGGTCGACATTCTTTTTTGCAAGCAGGCAGGGCATGCAGTCGGGCGTGGTCCTGAGGTTGAGCAGCCCGCGAACCTCGACGGCCTCCTTGTGCCAGGCCGGGTCGTAGTTGTTGCCGTTGAATATTATCCGCTTATGCTTTATAATCGTGCTCTTTATCAGCTCCTGCAGCGCGGGGATGAAGTCGGGTGCGGCTTCAAGATAGTCGGCATACTGGCGCAGCGACTCGGCAACCGCCGTGTTTAGCATGATGTTGGCACAGGCGATGCTGTTTGAGGCGCCCACCATGCGGAACTCAAACTTATTGCCGGTAAAGGCAAAGGGCGATGTGCGGTTGCGGTCTGTGGTGTCCTTCGGGAACTTGGGCAGAACGTGGACACCCAGTTTTATGACCTCTTTTTTACCCGAATTGTAGGGCTTGTTGTTCTCGATGGCGTCGAGTACGGCGGTCAGCTCATCCCCGAGGAATACCGAAATGATGTTCGGCGGGGCCTCGTTGCCACCAAGCCTCAGATCGTTGCCGGCAGTGGCGACCGACAGCCTGAGCAGGTCCTGATAATCGTCGACCGCCTGTATCACCGCGACAAGAAAGAGCAAAAACTGAGCATTCTCATAGGGGGTATCGCCGGGGGTCAGCAGGTTTATGCCAGTATCGGTGGCAAGCGACCAGTTGTTGTGCTTGCCCGAGCCGTTGAACCCTGCAAAAGGCTTTTCGTGAAGCAGGCAGACCAACCCGTGCCTTGAGGCAACCTGCTTCATGAGTTCCATTATGAGCTGGTTGTGGTCTGTGGCAATATTGGTTGTAGTATAAACCGGGGCGAGCTCGTGCTGCGCCGGGGCAACCTCGTTGTGCTGGGTCTTTGCAAGAATCCCGACCCGCCAGAGCTCGTCGTTCAGCTCCTCCATAAAGGCGGCGACCCGCGGCTTTATCGAGCCGTAGTAATGATCCTCAAGCTCCTGCCCCTTGGGGGGCTTTGCCCCGAACAGGGTCCGCCCGCAGAACTTTAAGTCGGGTCGCTTGTCGAACATGGACTTGTCTATCAGAAAATACTCCTGCTCGGCCCCCACACAGGTGCGGACATACGAGGCGTCGGTGTTGCCGAAAAGCCTCAGTATTCGGAGCGCTTGCTTGTTTATAGCCTCCATTGAGCGCAGCAGCGGCGTTTTCTTGTCGAGTGCGTGCCCGCCGTATGAGCAGAAAGCGGTAGGTATACAGAGCGTCTTGCCCTTAATAAAGGCGTACGAAGTGGGGTCCCACGCAGTATATCCGCGCGCCTCGAAGGTGGCACGCAAGCCGCCCGAGGGGAAGGAGGAGGCGTCCGACTCTCCCCTGACCAGCTCGCTGCCCGAAAACTCCATGATAACCCGCCCGTCGGGTGTCGGGGAGAGGAAACTGTGGTGCTTTTCGGCAGTTATTCCGGTCATGGGCTGGAACCAGTGGGTAAAGTGCGTCGCTCCGCGCTCTATCGCCCAGTTTTTCATGGCGTTGGCCACGACGTTTGCCACACTGATGTCGAGCGATTTCCCCTGATCGATGGTTTTCTTTAGCGCTTCATATGTTTCGCGCGGCAGGTACGACCTCATCGCGGCATCGTCAAACACAAGCTCTCCGAAATGTTCGGGTATTTTCATATGTTCTATGTCCTTTCTGATATCAGGCCTATATTCAACAAAGGCAAAGGCACTACAGGCAATCCTGCGGCACCTCTGCCTTTAGGTCATTATAATATTACCCTGCCTTGCTTGTCAAGGCATTTTTTCGTTTTTGTGATTTTCTGTAAATTTGCGCAAATACGGCAGTGCAAAGCAGGCTTTTTTGTGTGGTTTTGTCATTCTGTTCTCAGGGCCACCACCGGGTCTTTCTTTGCCGCGCTGCGCGACGGAATGATTCCGGCGATAAGAGTCAGCAGCATACTGATAACAATAAGAACGCCCGCTGCCCGAAGCGGCAGAATTGCCCTGAGGTTGCTCAGCCCGGTGAAATAATTCAGGATAAGATTTACCGGTATGCAGAGCAGGTAGGTAATAACCACGCCGAGGAGTCCTGAGGTAAAGCCGATTATCACGGTTTCTGCGTTGAAGAGGCTCGAGACATTCGACTTCGAGGCGCCGATGGCGCGCAGGACGCCGATTTCCTTCGTGCGCTCCTGCACCGATATCAGGGTGATGACCGCTATCATAATCGACGACACGACCAGCGACACCGAAACAAATGCAATCAGAACATAGGTAATGGCATTGATGATTGTCGTCACCGAGGTCATCATAAGCCCCACATAGTCGGTATAGGTAATTTCCTTGAGGTCGTCGACCTTTTCGTTGTATTCGGCGATGGCCTCCTTGATAATATCCTTGTCTGCGAAGGTCGAGGCGTAGAGATTTATAGATGCGGGGCTGTCGAGATCGACGCAGCCGAGTTTTATCAGATTGTCCTCATAGGTGGAATCCGAAAATTCCATGATCTCATCGTAATACTCAGCACAGATCTCGTCGGTATACTGGAGCACGGCCATGTCAAGCGCCGCGGCAAGCTGCTCGTTTGTCATTGTGCTCATCTGCTGCTTAACCTGCGCGGCATACTGCTCGCGGTATTTCTCGGCAAGCGCCTTGGCAAATATTTCTCTTAAGTCTTCGTCGCTCATGGAAGCTATATATTCGGCAATCGTCGACTCATCCACACCCATCTGCGCAGCCATCGCCGGGGCAATAGCCGCCTCTATGTCGGCGCGCGACATTTTGGCAAGCGTGTCCTCAACAAACTGCCCGACCGCTTCATCCGAGGGGATGCTCATGATCCTGACATATGTCACAGCCTTTCCGGACACATCAAGAGATGAAATATGCTCTCTGAATTTGGCCGCTTTTTCTTCGATTGTGATATTACCGTTTGCATCCCTGAAGGGGAGGCCGGTGAAAATATCGATGTTCGGATTCTCCTTTTGTGCCTTTACCGCGTCGGACTCCGCGGCATGCCTGATGATATGCTTGGTCAGCTCGCTCGTGTAACCGATAAAACTCCTGTCTTGAGCGGCGATAGAGTTCTTGCCCGGCTTTGCAATTCCCACCACGCGGAGCTTCAGCGCATTGTCATAGAGGTACTTCAGCCCTGCCTCGGTTTTTCGCAGGTCGGTATAGGTGCCGGTCTTCTCGTCATAGACATAGCAGTCGAAACTCAGGACCGTGCGGAAATCCATGCTGCAGATTTCCTCATAAGACCATTTCTGAACCTCGTACTCAATGGTTTTGCGGTTTATCGCCGCCTCCATGAGCTCCTTTATCTCTGCTTCGGATTTAAGCCCCAGGGCGTACAGCGTGATATCGTCGACCTCGTTGTGTTCATCGACAAACAGAATTATTTCATTATGCTCTTCCGGCCACTTGCCGTATATCAGGTCATACTGCTTTAAGATGACGTCATTGACCGGCTCGCCGTTGTTGCCGGGGATCAGCTCTTTCCAGAGCTTCATGGAGGAGGTCATCATCGAGGAGCTGTCCATGACCGACCATTCGCGCAGGGCAAGCATGGAATACATGTCCACACCGAAGTATTTTTTCATAAGCTCAAGGGTGAGGGCTTCGGTGTCCGAGCGTATTATCGTGCCGTCAATATTCTTGGTGTAAATCGTCATCTCGGCATCATAGGTGTACTGTACCCCTGCCAGCGCCGCATGAAGCCTGCTCTCCTCGTCAGCGCGCTCATTTTCAATATATTCCTTAAATGATTTCAGGTCGTTTTTTATGGCCTCAAGCGAGTTGACGGCATTCATCATCTCGTACAGCATCGCCTTCTGGTAAATGGCGTCATTCTCATGCTCTGAAATCGACCTGGCCTTCCCCATAAATGTGGAAAGCAGGGAGGTAACATCCACGCTTTGCGCTTCAATGGTCAGAGGATAGGAAGAAAGGGTTTCCTCCTGCACCGAGTCAATAAATGCGGTAGTACCTTCGGACACCGCATAAATCAAGGCAATACCGATAATGCCGATAGAGCCGGCAAAGCTGGTCAGAGCCGTCCTGCCCTTTTTGGTGAACAGGTTTTTCAGCGACAGCCCGAAGGAGGTCGCTAAAGACATGGAGGGTTTTTTCTTTTTGCGGTTTTCGGCCTCCCTGCACTGTGCCTTTGCGGCTTCCGCGCCTGCCTCCTCATCGGAGATCGGCTTGCTGTCGCTGGTAATCCTGCCGTCAAGCATCCTGACGATCCGGGTCGAGTACTCTTCTGCAAGGTCGGAGTTGTGCGTGACCATGACCACCAGGCGGTCTTTTGATATTTCCTTGAGTATATCCATGACCTGAACGCTGGTTCCTGAATCAAGCGCCCCTGTCGGTTCATCGGCCAGAATTATATCGGGGTTATTTACAATGGCCCGGGCAATAGCAACCCTCTGCATCTGGCCGCCCGAAAGCTCGTTGGGCCGCTTGTGCATCTGGTTTTCAAGCCCGACCTTCTTGAGCGCTTCTATTGCGCGCCGGCGCCGCTCCTTTTTGGGAACTCCTGAAAGGGTCAGCGACAGCTCGACATTTGCCAGAACCGTCTGATGGGGTATTAAGTTGTAGGTCTGAAACACAAAACCTACCGAATGGTTCCGGTATGCGTCCCAATCACGGTCTTTATATTCTTTGGTCGACCTGCCGTTGATTATAAGCTCGCCGGAGGTGCTGCGGTCAAGTCCGCCGATGATGTTGAGCAAGGTGGTTTTCCCGCAGCCAGAAGGGCCGAGGATTGCCACGAATTCGCTGTCGCGGAATTTCAGGTCTATTCCCTTCAGCGCCTCGACATCCTCTCCCGCGGTATGGTATATCTTCGTTATTTCCTTGAGTTCGAGCAATTTTTTGCCTCCCTGTTATTATTACCAATTCCTGCTGTTACAGCAGGAATGCTATAATTAATCTATATTATTTAATCTATATTATCCTGTTGTAATACTCCGGGTAATCACGCGGGCTTTATCTGAAAGCCTGCACCTCATAATATTTATACAAAGAGTGAAATTTGCCGCCCTCGCCTTTGTGCCAGGGCTTTTTCTTGCCGCAAAAGTGCAGAATGCTGGTATTTCTGATTACATAGTCCATGTCAACCAGTCCGTTGCTTTTCAGCTTGTAGTAGGGATAATATCTTGTGTCGTAGTTGTATTTGATCTCGTCAATTATCTTTATGTGCTTGCCGAACAGGGCATTGAGCACATCCTGGTCGGGCAGTATGAGCTTGCGTTTTTCATTTTTCAGAAACCGGAAAATATCCTCTATGTCCACCTTCTCGCGCAATAGCGGCAGGTTCATCAGAAGCACGCCCGAGTTGTAATACTCCTCAACCTCATAGCTCTTGAGCCGCAGTCGGTTAATTTCTTTGACCGAAATACGGTCGTGATACGCGGCGGCAAAATAATAACCTCTGAGATCAAGATTGTAAAGCTCCTTGAGGCTGTTTATGACCAGAATATCGGGGTCGAGATACAATATCCTCTCAAGACTGTCGGGCAGGCAGCGATAGGCATACAGCCTGTAATACATTTCGCGCGAATAGTGCAATAACACCGGGGCTTCGCCAAACAGACCGCCGTCAATTTTAATCGGGAACAGCTTCTGGCCAAACCTCCCGATATGCCGGCGCAGGTCCTCAATTTCGTCATCGGTCAGCGAGGAATGTATCAGGTATGTATCAACCTGCTGTCCGGGGTGGCTCATGAGCAGCGACCACAGCATAACCTTCAGGGGATAGATATAGTTTGAATTAACCGTCGCCAGTATGTTCATAATCATCATTCCATTGCTCTTTTGTGCTAAGAAATGAGAACTTCGCCCGGGCTGATATCACACCTTCATTCTTTGATTATAGTAACATTGGTTCTGATTGTCAATATAAAACCCGCATATTTACTGCCATATAGACGTCAAATGATGTAGGGGCGGTAATAACAAAACGCAGCGGTTTTTTATACTCAATTTATTTATTTTACTCACCGATCGGAAAACCCAGCCGGGCCGCGGCAGCCAACAAATGCTTTATGCAAGATTATGTTGCACATAAAATCAGGGATAAAAATGATAACCGGCAAAACATCTTGCTTTCGCTTGACGTGCTGCCGGTTTGGTCTAAAGCTTCCCGGCGAGGGGCGAGGGGCACGCACTCTCGCCGGGAAGCCTGTTTATTATTTTTACGGTTGCTATAGAGCTCAAGAAACATCCGACTTTTACGGCGAGACTTTCTTGCTTGTTTTAAGCCTTTTTTCGCGCTTCACCGCAAATAGCACTGCGACCGAAAGCGCGGAAACCACCGCAACCATACCCAGGTAAATTGCCGCATCGCCGGTATCCGGCTCTCTGTCTTCGGCTCTGTAATTTGCCCTCTTTATATCATACTCTGTATAATCATAGTTGTCATACAGGGCACGATAGACGGCATCCAGCACCGAGTCTTTTGTGGAAGTCTCTAAAAACCACTCAATATGATAATAAAATCCGGCTGCGTTAAGTACCGTGTCCAGTTCTTCGGCAAGTTTCCCGGTTCCCAGTTTACCTGTGATGTCGGTATACTCGGAGGAAGTCATGGCGACATTAGCGGTTTCATAATAGAGGCAGTCGGCATAATTCTTCGGGAAAGCGTTACCGGTTTTTTCTCCGGTCGATTCTACCGTGTTGTAATAAAGCGCATACCTTGTGTTTTCGCTGACCAGTATTCCCCCGAAGGCATAATTGCCTTTTAAGGTTGCAGTCGGCGAATCGCTATACCCCGCTATACCTGCGGCAATACCGGTGCCGTAAACCGAGCCGAAGTTTATGCAATTTTCAATATAGGGGGTCGCCGTGCTCCCGCCGGCCGCATATCCGACAATACCGCCCGCCCGGAGGCTGCTTGATATTCTGCCGAGATTTATGCAGCTATTCACATAGCCCTTGCCGTAGGACGTATCCGAAACACCGAGATGCCCGACAATTCCACCGGCGTACTGGGGATTTGTAATCGCGCCGGTATTGTAACAGTTTTCTATCTTTGCGACATATTCAGCGGTTGTGGTCTTGGTGCCGTAGAGGTAGCCCGCAATACCGCCGCAACGCAGTGAACTGTTCGGCGCTGTTGACGGTCCGGTGACGGCACCCGCGTTAAAGCAACCTGTAATTACGGCAATTCCCTCGGTTCCGGCATACCCTATGATGCCGCCGTTGTAATTCGACACATACCCGCCTGTGTAATTTTTCGATACTATATTGCCGTAGTTCTTGCAATTAGTAATCGTAACATTATTATGGGTCCGGCCGACAATACCGCCAAACATATGGGTTTTCATCGCCGAGGTCGAGGTGCCGCAGACCGGATCGTCAAGGTTGGTTATCGTACCGTAATTTATGCAATTGGTTATATGCAGTATGTTAAGCGTTGAACTGTACCCAATAATCCCGCCGCATCCGAGCTCATAAGCCTCAACCCGAGCGTAGTTCATACAGTTGTTGATATCTGTGATAAGGTCCGCCCTGTTGCTTCCGCGCCCGGCTATGCCGCCGGCGTACGCACCGTTGCTTCTGATTATAATCTCGTCGACGGCGTTTCCGTTGATGCAGCCGTGAATCACTGCGGTTCCGACCACCCAGCCCGCAATGCCGCCGGTCTGTGTATAACCGATAACGTCGGCAAGGTTTATGCAGTCCATTAACGTGGCTGTTTTGGCGCTCGCGTCCTCTCTGGCCAATATTCCTCCAGCCGAACCGTTGGCCGAAGTTATCACCCCGCTGTTCAGACAGCCGAATGTGTCGTCAGCCGCCGACTTTGTAAAGCTGCACGAACCGGTCGTATAGCCGCAGATCCCGGCGGCATAGGCATATCCCTCGACTCTTCCGGCGTTTATACAACCCTCAAAAAAGCTGTCAGCCACGGTGTTTGCCAGAATGCCGGCTGCCTTGTCATTGGTTGCGGTTATTGTCCCGCTGTTGCTGCACCGGTATGTATTGCCGGCACCATCATCATATGCGACAAAACTGCTGACCGTATTCGCATATCCGCAAATCCCGGCCGCGTTGCTTTTGGCGGTTATATTCCCCGAGTTCGCACATCCCGCAAACACAAGGTCGGGTGTCCCGGCCGATTTGTACTGATAACCAAGTATCCCGCCTGCCGTGTGGTTGGGAGCTGTTACGTCTCCGCTGTTGATGCATGCATAAAAGTATCCCGAAGGCGTCCCGCCCTTGAGGTAGCCCATAATGCCGCCCGCAAGGTATGTATCTTCTCTTATGTTGCCGGTGTTTACGCATCGCGTGAAAGTGACCGAGGTTGCGTCGGAGGTTGTTGTAGAATCATAGCAATAAGCAAAGATACCCCCGGCAGGCATTCCCGTACTTGTCGAAACGATGTTACCGTTGTTTATACAGTCGGTAAATTCGATCTTTGCCTTTGTCACGTTTGAGCTTGCGGCTATACCGCCTGCAGCATTGGTAGCGCGGACATCGACATCCGAGATTATGCCCTCAAACTTCGCGTTGCCTGTAATCTCGGCGACGACCGCCGCGGCGTTCCCGGAAAATGCCGCAGCTTCTCCTATGCTTCCCGAGAGTACCAGGTTTTTAGCCGTACCGGCAAATTTCATGAACATAGGTACGGATACCGTAATTGTGACACCGCTCTCGGCAATAATGGTTCCGGAAAACGCAATGCTTCCCGATGCCGAACTCGTCACGTTGATGTTACCGGTAATTAAGAAAGTTATCCCCTCGCCGCTAGCGGTTGCGGTGTAGTTCACAAAACTAACCCAGTCGTTTGAGTTCTTAATCACCACCGTGTCGCCTGCCACAGCGCTGCCCACGTCGGCTATGTCAAGCGTCGCCGCAGAGGAAACCGTAGTAAATACCGCTATCATAAAGAAAACGACAGCTACGGTTAAGACAAACGATGCTTTCCTTACCATTGCGAATCCCCCTGTATGTTTAATTAAATTTATAATGATTCAAGAATTGCGACGGTCTTCTGTCCCACCGCCTTGATTTCTTCGGGGGTCGAGTTAATATTGATTCCGTATCCCGAACCCAGTCCTTTGTCAACAACGCCTATGCTGATATTAACCGCCCTCTCAAGGATATCGTCGGTTTGCTTGAGCATATGCTTCTCGAAATGCAACCCTTCAAGGCAGGGGTTTTTAGCCGGGGTCATGACTCCGAGTATCTGTTCCATATTATTGTAAACATGCCAACCCGAACGGGCGATAGGCGCGCTGCCGATCTTTTCACAGAACTTTTCTGCCAGCTCCTTGGTGTCGAAAATTAATGTGAGAAGAGTGCAACATTCGCCGGGGTCGTTGATTTTCCTGAACTTATACCCACCGCGCAGGCCTATGTATTCCTTTAGCATCGCCTTTTTTTCTTTCAAGATCGAGATGATAGTGTCTATTTTACGAAGCTGCGCCAACGCAACAGCGGCAGTCAGCTCGTTCATGCGCATATTCATGCCTATTATACTTCTCTGCCCGATCTCTACCCCCATACGGCAGGGCTTGTGTCCCTGGTCGTGGAAGCCAAAAGCGCGTTCATACAGTGTTTTGTCGTTTGTTATGACGATGCCGCCGTCTCCCGAGGATATGGTTTTAAAGACATTCAGCGAAAAAGCGCCCATATCACCGAAGGTACCCACTCTCTTGCCCTTGTAGGTTGCGCCGCAAGCCTGGCAGCAGTCTTCGATGACATAAAGATTGTGTTTTTTGGCTATTGCCATAATCGCGTCCATGTCGCAGGGATTCCCCAACATATGGACCGGCATAATCGCTTTGGTCCTCGGCGTGATAAGCTCCTCAATCCGTGTGGGGTCTACGGTCAATGACTCGTCTATTTCGGCCAACACCGGGCGGGCGTTCATCAGCATAATAGTGGATATCGATGCAATAAAGGTATAGCCCGGCACAATCACCTCGTCTCCTGCGCCGATACCGAGCGCCGCAAGGCAACAAAGCAGTGAGCATGTGCCGTTGGTGGTTGCAACGGCGTAGGATGCATTCATCTTGGCTGCAAATTCGGTCTCAAAGTTGACCGTCTTATGGCGGAATCCCGGGTCGTCGGGCTTTCCGTATCTGAATAGGTGTCCGCTATCTAAAACATCCATGACCTCGCGGCGCTCTTCCTCGCCAAACAGGAATGCACCGGGGCCACCTGAACTGATTAAGTTTTTCATCTCACTCTTCCCTTTTCCTCAATTTATTTATTGTGATTTTGCGCCGGCCTTGTGCTACACTGCTAACTATCTGCGTTTGTACTTGTACCGGTACAAATTTACGCTCAAACTTAATGTAAAAGCATGGTTAGAGGATTCTGCACCAAGCAAAGCGGCTACGGCAAAATCTTAAAGTCCGGCATTACGCTGTGTAGGCGGAAAGCACGGAAAGCCTCGGCAAAGGGCACGTTTATCTGAAGCCCCCTGAACTGTGCCATTATGCGGGATATATCTGTCAGCGACTGGTCCATGTAATTGCCCATCCACTCAAATTGCGAGGTGTGACATTTTATAAGACGCTGTTTGTTTTCAAACTGACTGGTAATGTCTACATAAACTTCGGGCATAAATCCGACTCCGGCGGTCGGTTCCCAATAGAACAGGCTGATTTTTTTAGTACAAGGCAGGTATTCGGTCTTAAAATGCTTTACCGGAAGCGACAGCACCACATCAGTAACAATCTGCGATGTGGTATGGTGGTCGGGACTGCCGTCCTCGGGGGAGTGAGTAAATATTACGTCGGGATTTGCCCACCGGATGGCGTTCAACATCGCGTGGCGAGTAACTTCGTTGTTGATAAGCAATTCGTCGTCAAACGGAAGCTGGTAAATTTGGGCTCCTGCGATTTTCGCCGCCTCGCGCGCCTCGTTCGCGCGTATCTCGGCAATCTTCTCCTTGCTGTCGATTACTCCCGAGCCTATGTTCCCGGTGGTTGTGACAATCATGAATATGTTATCCCCACGCTCACGGTATTTGAGCATGGTTCCTGCTGCACTCAACTCGATGTCGTCCGGGTGAGCACCGATGAAAAGAATGTTCATAACACTGGTTTCCTGCTCAAAATAATGATAAAAATATAAACCTTTTTGGCTTATTTCAACAAATAGAATAGCATCGGCATTTTTCTCTGTCAAGGAACGAAACTACCATATCCGGTACATTTCTCATATAATATTTAAGGTCATTACTTGCACAATCTTACTATACGCGGTGTTACTCTACAATTTTTTTTACCGCTTACCTTGACATCCTTGGTGGTTGATTTATAATAATGTTAGTCGGTGATGATAAGGTGGTGGTAAAATGGTTTTCTACGAAATCCACTTTGATGCTAAACCCCAAATCAAATTTGCCCTGTCAACGACTACAAATAAGTATAAAAACATCTGGGAAAACCGTTTGAACCTGATAGAAATTGCAATTCTTGACGGCGCCGACACAATTCACGAAATATCCTTCGGCACATTTACTGTGCCGTCGAAGTCGATGTTTCTCAATATGCCGGACATATGCTGCAAGAGCCGGCAAATTGGCAGCGACAACTTGACAATCAACACGGTAGCTATGATGATTTCGGACATGCGTTTCATTCGCCATATGTGCGGAAACTACAACGAAGCCGCTGCCATAATCAATTCCGCGAGCTCGCGCGACGCAATTTTTTTGCCTTTGTTCGCCCCGCTCGACGTGGAAGAATGCCTGCACCTCACCTCAATAATCAAAAGACTGATTAACTACTACATCAGTAATAGCCCCGCCGACAACTGTCATTGCCTTGCGAAATGGTTTGAGCTGGTCGGAACCCTGTCGAGTATGTTCTGCAATCAGGTAAACGAAAACACAACCAAGGCAAAATTCTCCTCTACATACTTTTACACGAAAAAGGCAAAGAAACTGATCGCCAAAAACTTCTGCAACAATATTACCATTGCCGACATCGCTGCACCTCTCGGAATTTCGCCCAACTACCTGAGCACGATTTTCAAATCCGACACGGGAATGACCATAAACGAGTATATTAATGTACTGCGGGTTCAAAAAATCCGCAATCTGCTTCAGGATAAGAAGATGACGCTTGACCGGATCGCGGCTGAAGTAGGACTGCAGGACATCCGCTATATGCAGCGCTTGTTTAAGAAGCACTACGGAATTAGCATGCAGCGCTGCCGTCTGATAGACAACGCAATATCGCTTTATCACTCAATCCCGTGGGACGTGGAATCGCTGACTCGGGACCTTTATAAATACGAAGAGGAGACAGCCGGCAAAACAGATACCATAGGTACATAACTGCGCCGGAATGCGACAATGAACGAACTTGAAAAAAGAATGATATCAAATCCCCAGCAGCTTTGCTATGCCCGCCGCATGATGTTCTGCGACGGGCGCGCGGCCGGTATGCGCGTTATCGAGTGCGCCAATGGCGAGTTGAACTTCTCGGTTACAGAGGACAAATGCCTTGACATCAGCCGGCTTTATTTCCGTGGAAAGAACATAGCCTTCTTATCGAAAAACGGATTTGCGTCACAGGGAAGTTTTGACAACGCCTTTCCGGGCGGAATGCTTTACACCTGCGGTCTCGACAGTCTTAGTCAACGCGAGGGGCATGAAATGCACGGGCGGATACATAACATACCCGCGGAAAAC
Source organism: Eubacteriales bacterium (assembly GCA_050946195.1). Taxonomy (GTDB): domain Bacteria; phylum Bacillota; class Clostridia; order Oscillospirales; family CAG-272; genus UMGS1002. Next base: position 1,119 of record JBMNUI010000038.1, on the reverse strand, counting down.
GTGAGCATTGAGTCGGGCGAACGGCTGAAAATTACTGGCACCATACGTGACACTGCGCTGTTTGGACAGAATCTTGAGATACAAAGGACCATCTTTACAGAGTATGGGAAACCGGTTCTTTGCCTGCACGATATTCTGACCAATCGCGGCTGGAAGCCGGCCGAATTTGCGCTGCTTTATCACATAAACTTCGGTTACCCGGTGCTGACCCCGGCTGTGACAATCGAGGGGGATTTCGGCACTCCTGGCGCATACGATGACTGGGCACAATCTAATATTGACAACTTTCGATGCTTTGACTACCCTTCGGATACCGATCCCGAACAGTGTTTCTTTTTTTATGAGCGTAGTGGCTGTGTAAGGGTTGTAAGTCCTGATGCCGGAATCGCCATAAAGCTGCATTACTCACGCGACACGCTTCCCTGCCTTACCGAATGGAAAAGCCCGATCTCCGGTGATTATGCGCTGGGAATAGAGCCGGCCACCACACATATGGGAAAATATTTTACTTATTCTACTCTCGAGGTTGGGGAGAGCCGCGAATTCTGGATAAAGCTTGAATTTGAGGAGCTTGGTTGATATCCATCCAAGTTTTGCGTTTTCTTTGCTGGATTAAAACAAAGTGAGCGCGCCGCGGGATTGCCGCGGCGCGTTTTGCATTTTGTTAGCTTTTGTTGTTGGGATAAAATTCAATTAAAAGCTCGGATTAGTATTTCGTCATCATGAGCGAACGAACCAGCCCCCGTGGATTTTCGGCGGCTGGTTTGCTTATGTAAGTAATTAATACGGTTTATTTTCTTTTACGCCTGAATGCAGTCAAACCAATCACACAGACAGACACAAGAGCGCTTATCCCGACGGACGACTTGCAGCCCTGTCTATTTCCTTCATCAGTTGTAGTGGTATTGGTGGTGGTATTAGTAGGCTCGGTATTCCCGCCGACATCGGTTGTGGTGTCCTTCGTCTCAACCGGCGGCTCTGTGGTTACCGGCGGCTCTGTGGTTACCGGCGGCTCTGTGGTTACCGGCGGCTCTGTGGTTACCGGTGGCTCGGTGGTTACCGGCGGCTCTGTGGTCCCGCCCGGAGTTGTGGTATCGGATCCGCCAGGGGTAGGCAGGC
>JBMNUI010000037.1:0-20339 GCA_050946195.1 Eubacteriales bacterium | reverse complement strand
GGTCGCGTAGTAGTAGTTGTTGTTACTGTCTTTTTGCCTGAGCATTATCCCGCCGGACCCCGTAACTGCTTCAAAGAGGCATCCTGTTGTATTGCTAAGGTCGTACTTTACCAGTTTAACATTCATCCCGTCGCGTTTTACCATATAGCTCCGGCCGTTTGAGGTCGAACGCAGTATATATGAGGTTCCTGAAATTACCTGCGATATGCTTGTAATGTCCTGCCCAGTGGTGTCGCAAAGGGTAAAGGGCGAGCCCTGTGACGAAAACACGATGTTATCTAAATAGTCGCCAAGGTAATTTCCGATATTGACATACCCGTCTGAAAACTGAAGGTAGCTCTGCGGCCCGCTGTAACGAATATAGCGGGAACCGGCGGTAACATCGCCGTTGGCGCGGTCGTTGATAAATCTCCAGAGCCCGCTTGAGTTTTTATCAATCCTCCATACCATCGGGTCGGAACCCGTCTGGAGTCCGCCGGTTGCGTTCACGTCATACGCGGTGGTAAAACCTCCTCCCGTAATCATCGAGAAAAGCTGCAAATACTGGTGACTCGACATAGGATTGTAGGTCGCTCCGGAGAAATCGTAATAAAGCTGCTTCCATATGAAGTTGAGGATTTCCAGATATTCGGTTTCGGAGAGTTCAGGCTTTATGTAATCGGTGACATCCTTTGAAACCACGTCGGACTCTGTAACGCCGATTGCAATATGGCTCCCCGAGCTCTGGGCGGCGACAATGAAGCTGCCGTATTTCAGCGAATCGTCCTCCGCGTCGGTTACCTGCGTCACGATATATGTCGGCTTGAAACGGTAGATGTAAAAGTGGGTCGCCGAGTTTATATCATCGGTGAACGAAAAGCTGTCGGTTCCGATGTCGTAGGTCAGATAATAGCATATATCGCCGTCATAATACTTAAGGTATTTTGATATCGCGTCATAATACCATTCAACCGACAAAGCCGCGGAATCAACAGGGATGCTTGATATCGCGGGCAGCCCGCCCGAGACGTCGAGATACTCGCGCACCGCGTTGGTGGAATAATAGCTCTGATAAAACCGCAGCCCTTTCTCCGAGCTTATCTGCATCCAGTCAGACTCGACCGGCACCATGCGCAGCTCATCCGTACTGCTCTCCTCAATGACATTTCCCTCGTCGTCGTATATTTTGCTGTTGTTTATGGTTTCGGCCTGCGAGGTGACATTCACCCCGCCGAGGCGGCTACTGCCGTCCTCGCCAAGTATCTGGCTTATTGCATAATAGCTTGTTGTGCCGTTGTCGTTTTCAACAACCGCGGTTATCATGTAATGTATGTCCGGATCGATGTTGTCGCCCTTCTCGCTCAAAACGCTCACGGTGACATCTATCGTGTACCCGCTCGATGAGTAAAGGTAGGGCATAGTATATTCGGCCGGCTTGGCGCTTCTGAGCGACAGCGCGAATACGCCGGGGGTCGGGGTTTTCCAGAGAAAGTATTCATAATCCTGGTGATTTCCCATTATATAGAACAAGTTGCCCGTGTAAACGCCGCCAGACGTGTTGTAGAAGGGTTGCCCGGAATACGAACGCCCGCCCCCCAGTCCGATTCCGGTCGGCGGCAGAGAGCTGTCCATAAGCCCCAGAGTTGTGCGGTTCGGGTTGATATTCGATAGTGTTGCCACCACCAGGGTGCGGCTCTGCTGTGCGACCGAGGCGGCGAGATACATACCGGTGGCGTCGTTTCGGAACTGATATCCGGCCGGATAAATTGTAGTCCCGCTCGAGGTCACGGGATCAAACCGCCAGCGGTAATATGAGAGGTCGGTGGTGGTAGTCAGGGTGGTCCCTTCGTAGGTCGAGGTCGGAGATATGTTGATGGATTCGACAGCCGAGCCGTTTTCGGTTCCCTTCGCCCCGAGAATATATGCGGCGGTGTTGTCCATATCGTGAAGCGGGGCGGTCAGGATAAAATAAATCCTGTCCTGCCCGTATACGGAATGCTCGTACGGCATCTGCTGTACCGGCACGACATCAGAATATACATACTCATACGTAATTTTGTACAGGCGTATGTTGTAATTGCAGCCCGGCGTGTCGTGGCCTTCGGTCAGTACAAACCCGCTGCCGTTCCATGCCAGATAATACGAGGTGGCAATTTGGTTTTGATCGATCACACTGTAATACAGCCGGCCGGAGGTGGCGTCGTAGAGCCATTCAACCGCCCCGCCCGAAGGGGTCACACTTACGCCGCTGCGCGACAGATATAAGGCAACCCCCACATTTCTCAGCGAGGGTTTTGCCGAGGTGGCGCCCACGCGCCATTTGTATCCGGCACGCTCGCCGACATCGGCCACAAGGTCGCCCATGTTCCCGGTTCCCCTGATATAGGGGGTGAGGTCGGCGACGGAAATCGTCCCGGACCCGGTCATGACCAGCCCGGTATAGCCGTCCCCGGTATCAACGGCAATCAGGTAGTCACCTTCCTGCACCACCGAGCTCTCGGTTGTCACCAGCCGTGCGCCCTGGTAGGTGTTGTATTTGGGCTCGTAGTCATCGGCTATCACCCGGTAGAAGTAAATTGTATACTGCTCCCCCGAGAGATAAAAGCCGGTCCCCTCGCTCGCAGGCGAGAAGGCGAGATATCGCGAATTGCGGCTCAGGCGACCCCCGGTCCCGGTGCCGTGCGTATATGTCCACTCTGCCGGCTGCGGCAGCAGGTTGAGTGCCTCTTCGGTCTGCGACAGGTAGTATGTACCGCTCACCTTCTCGCAGAGCGTGAGTGTGGCGCTGTTACCCGAAACTCCGGCACTTCTGGCATACCAGATATACTGCCGAAACCTCTCATAATCCTCAAGTCTCCAGTGTGTCGGCATCTGTGAGAAGGTGTAGTCATCCGAGAACTCACCGGTGGCGGTCACGGTGGTAGAGCCGGCGGTCTCAAGAATTTCCTCGCCGAGCAGGTAATATGTGCTTCCGTGGCGTGCGGCAATCAGATAGTCCTCGTTGGCGGCTATATCTGATGCCGAAGTCACCGGCTCAATGGTAAAACCGTTTGAGAGGCGGTACATCTCGATTATTGTGTTTTTTTCGGTGCTGAAGTAAAACCCGGTCTGAGAGTCGTAGTTGAGATAATAGTCGACCGATACCACCCCGCCTTCGGTGGTCTCATATACCGTATATGTAAAGGCGTTATTGCTCACGCTGTATGAAAACGCGGCAGCCCCGGAGGCTTCCTCCGCCAGCTTCATGGTAACCGAGCCGTCGGTGTTTTCGATGGCAAGATGCTGCTTGTCAAAGCGGCAGTTGCGGAATGTCGGCGTCGTCGAATCGGCGTCGGTCTGCCAGAGCGCGCTCATATAAAGCGTGCCTGTATCATTGGTTATATATTCCGTGATATCGCATTTTTCGGTTTTATCAAAGCTGTAAACGATCTTGTTCCCTTCCACCACCTCGGCAATGATTTTAAGGGCGTAATAGTTGTACGGAATCTCGGTGCTTCCGGGATTCGGGACTTTGGCGACTATAATGTACTTGCCCTTGTCAAGCATACTGCCGCTGGCGACAAGCGTGCGAATGCCCTGATATCTGGTTTCGTTGGCCGAGGCAGCGCCCGGCACAAGGCTGCCGCCGGTCTGCGCGGCGCCGCTGTAGCGATACTCGTCGTTGCAGTACAAAACCGACTCTGTGACAGAAAACCCCTCGGCATTGAGCAGGTTTATGGCGCCCCTGCCGTTCCAGATGTCGTTTAGCGTATCGTTTTCGTCTGACAGGATAAAGTTGAAAGTACCGTAGGTAAAGCAGAGGTCACCGTTCGGGGTGCTGCTGACCCCGCTCCACATCTCCGACTCGGGGATGCCGCTCAGCTTGTAGCCTGTTTTGTTGTTGTCGGGGTTATCGTCGCCGTCAGGAATTTCTACCTTATATTCCTGGTTGTTCGGGTCACCCTCGGCAATCGCCTTTATCGAATCGGCAAACAGGCAGCCGGTCCCGATGTTGATGCCGCTCCCGTTTCCAATAAGCTCGGAAAAGGGCACCCCGCCGATTACCGCCGTCGTATGAACGTACCCCACGGTCGTGTAGGCCGAGTAATAGTTTACGTCCTTTGTGTCGATTGTGATATTGCAGTTCCCCGCAACCGTAATCCGCGAGGCCGCGCCGTCTATATGCCCGGCAAACAGCCCGATATGGCGCTCGTAATACTCGTTTTCGCCCTGACGGTAACTATATGAATCCTCAAAATTATGGTTCCCGAAAATCTGGTTCCAGACAGACTCAAGCGCATTGCGCACCGTTCCCCACAAGGTTTCGGTGCAGGTGATGTCGAGGTTGTAGAATATCACATCGTGCACATACCCGGTCACCTCGACGCTCCCCTCGTCGGTGTTCAGGGGGTCGCGGGCAATACAGTTGAAAAACCCGACGTCAACCTGACTATCAGGCACCACTACGGTGGCATTTGCAATTACATTGTGAATTGGTATCAGGTTTGAGAGGGGTATGTAAACCTCGCTTCCGGCCGAGATTTTATCCGGGTCGGAATTAGCGTAATCTATATACATATTCGGGAGCTTTATATACTCGCCGCTCTGTACGGTCCCAGTTACTTGGGTCTCATTGCCGTCGATTATGACGACCCCGTCAACAACCTCAACAACCGAGGGTTTAATGCAGCCGCTCAGATAAATGCAGGAGGTTTCATTATAGCAGTAAGCATACAAAAGGCCGGACAACTCGTCTATGAAGGGATAATCATTGTTCCCTATTGAGGATATGGTCCTGCCATCAAGGTCGAGCACCTGCGCCAGCTCCTCTTTTGTAAAGTCAAACACAAAATAGTACTGCGGCGCTTTGTAGTTTTCGCCCTCCAGCTTCGAACGCAGCAACCGTCCGGTGTTGTTGAGGCGGATTAAATTGTTTAGCCGTTCAATGCTGTCGATGACAAAGGGATTCTCGGGCGTGGTACCGTACCCGTACTCAGACTGCCTGTAGGTCTCGCCGTTGAGGACCCCGAAAGCATTCTGATTTATGGTACCGTCGCCGTTTATCAGCAGGCGGTATTTTCCTACATACTCGTAATACGCCCAGCCGACTGGGATTGCAATGACAACAACAAGGACAGCGCAAATCAGCAGCAGCCACTTTCTTTTATTCACCTAACGCACCTCCTTGTCTATCTTGTCTTTATTTTCGAGCAGGTTCTGCCCCTGACTCACGGCTATCCGCCGCAGGGCGTCCTCGCCGTATTTTTCTATAAGCTTGCATAACTCCTCATCCTCGGGGTCAAGCCCGTATTGTATAATCAAGCGGCGCAGGCTCCGCCGGCGCAGCAGGGTCGAGATAAGGCCGGCGGCCTCAACTGCCACTATTGCAAGAATCGGCAGCACAATAAGGAGAATAAAACCGCCCACATCCTGAATTATGCGGTCGACATAGCCGAGCACCGGCAGCTCAAAAACCACTCGCCCGATTATTTGCTCAGCAAAAACCTTCTGCATGTCGCCCACCGGGTTTGCGTCGCCGCGCGTCAGGAAGCTCCGGTCCACGCTGACCTCGTATATCCTGTGCACAATCACCTCGCCGGCACTGTCGACGAAGGCAATTATGTCCCCTGTATGTAGTTTTTCAGCATCGGTTTTGACGGTTATTATATAGTCACCCGTATTATATACCGGCTCCATGCTGCCCGACACAATCCTGAAAAGGTTTATCCCGCAAAAGCCGACCCGGGCTCCCGTGCCCCTGAGAAACGCCACGAACACCGCCAAGGCCAGCGATACCAAAACAAACATTACCAGGAGGCTGTTTACAGCCTTAATATATCTTTTACTTTCTTTGTTCCCCATAGTGTCTATTTATTCGGTAGTATAGGTGTTTGCGGGGACCGTACGGCAGTACAACCCCAGGTTTATTTCATATCCGGCGTCAAGCAGTCCGTATTGGTATAGGTGCTCGAGCTTGTCGGCCTGCGCATTTATGGCGCGAAGGTCGATTTCAAGCATGAGATAAAAGGTAATTATATACGGCGTGCTGCTCGACGTGCCGCCGCGTACCGTGCCGAGCGGCAGGATACACTCGGTGTCATAATCCTCGGCTACGATTGACGTATAATTTTCAATATCAAGAAAATCCTCTTTTCCCGGCTGGGGCACGAAATACGACAGTTTCATAAACCTGATTGGTATCAGCATTTCGTTCAACTCATCGTCAAAGCCTATGCACCAGAAGTTGAAATCAAAATCGCCAAACAGGTCAAGCTGGGTCGGGTAGGCTTTTATCGCATTGTCGTATGTCACTACCACCTTGTATATTGACAGATAGTTGTTGTTGGAGGTGTACTCACCGTCCCAGAGGAAGAAATACGGGCTTACGACCTCTCCGCTCTCGTTGTAATATTTAAGCTCAATCAGGCCGGTATCCTCATCAGGATTTACTCTGAAAAAATCGCCGGAAGAGTGGACATACCTGTATGCCTCGACGACCAGTTCCTCAACACCGTCGGTGTACACCGTGGTGTTCTGGGTCATCGGAAAATAAAACCACGCTAAGGCCGAAAAGGAGAGCGCCAAAACCAGGCACAGCAAAAGCAGACTGCAAAAAAGCAGCCTTTTTGCCCTCGGGCTATCGGTCATTCTTTTGCTGCGCAAAGGCAACTTCACCGCAAGTGCCCCCCTCAATCAATCGGCATTTTTAATGACAGTACATCTCTCAATGGTCAGCCGGCCGGTGAGCGAGTCCTCTACCGGCAGATATGCTCCGTCGGGTGTCATAATGTACTCGCATTTCTGGGCATTCTGGAGTCTACCGGTATCCACGTAAAGCACCGGTATGTCGACGAGATATACATATAGTCCTGCATACGCGCCGTAATCAATTTTCGTCCCGGTTACATCCGACTCCCCTATCGGAATACCGAGCTCGGTTCCGTTGTCCTGAAGTGAGTCGAGCTCTCCGTTGTTCAATGTCTGCCAGGTGTCCGAATAGCTGTAATTATATGTAATCTCCCCGTCAGACTCCTCCTCGGTGCAGGTTACCACCGAAACCTTAACAGTCCCGGCAAGAATCCGGCAATCTTCCCGTAATGCCCCGTCGCCGTATACTCCCAGAAGATAAAGCGTAGAGTTATCAAAGTCCGACGGGTGGGTTACCGAAATCATGTATATGAAATGAATTATATCGCCCGGCACGATTTTTAAGGCTTCGATGTCGCTCGTCTCATCGCCGAAGGGCAGCACGATGTCGCTGCTGTCATCGTTTTTAAACGAGGATATGTTCCGCCCCGCACCTGAGGAAATGGCCCTGCCGTAAATCGGGTTGACAGTGATTATTTTATTTATGACAAACCATGACTTAGCGTCATCCGAAAAAAGGCTGTACAGCGAAAAAATCAGGACGACCGAGAGCACCGACAAATAAATAATGCTCTTTACCGAGGTTAGCTTTTTTGCCATGCGCCTCATCCTCCTGTGGCATCGGTGTCGCCCGCCTCGCCGGCTTTTTCGGTGCCGCCGCCTGCCTGAACCCCGGTTTTGCCGGGTGCTGGTAGCTGTTCAGCTTCACCATTTCTGACAAGCAGGACAATGCGGACAACATGCCAGATGACAAGCAAAACGAGCGGCAGTACTATGACAAAAAAGAAGCCCAGCGAATCCCTGAAAAAATCCATCACCCCGCCAAGCACCGGTATGTAAAACTTAACCGTGCCGATACAGGCCATCGGGTCGCGGGTAATCCGCGCCCCTCGCCCGATAAAAGCGACGTAATTGCCGCGCTCGCTTTTATATTCGGTCAGGTCCACCACCGCAAGCGCACCTTTGGGGGCGTCGGCGACACTGTCCTCCCTGACGCTCAGCAGCATTGTGTTCCCGAACACCGGCTCGGAATACCTGTTGTTGGCCGAAAATATCAGCACGGTCACCAGAACCGAAAGCATAATAAACACCACCGACAGGATATTGACAATGGTTGAAATTACATCTATCAGCTTCATAACCCCTCCACACAAATACCGCACCCCGCGTTATTTATTCGACCACATGCATTGATATTGCTACCGAGAAATATTCGCCTGCATTCTGAAAAACCGCGTTTCTGTCCGAGCCTTCAATCCATACCCTCAGATGCACCTCGGTGGTGTAGTAGGTTGTCACCCCGCCTACCTTTTCGCTTCTCCGCAGGGTGAAGGTATTTGCATTCTCGGGCAGGTACGGGTTCAATACCTCCGGGTTGTCCATGTAATATTCGCTCTCATAAGCAGCTTCGTCCGAATCGGCGTATTTTGCGGTCACCCCGTCGGCTATCATGGGATAATACGCCTTCCCGTCCTGACCTACAAGCGGGGTTGCCTCCCGGTCCTTTGCAACAATAAGCGAGCGGTACACCCCGTTTTCCTTGACAAGCACCGCACAGCGCACCGCGCCGGTTATTCCGCTACCCCCTATCGGGCTGAATATGTCAATGTTATTAATGTAAACCTGCAGGTCGAAGGGTGTTGTGGTAATAACATACATCGGTATGTCGATAAAGTATCCGCGGCTTGCCGACTCGGGAATGGTCAGGTAATCGTCAACCGTGGTCCCCTCCTTCGGACAGCCGTCATTCCCCACGCAGCGAAAGGGCAGATAGAGAAAATTCATCCCGTCCGAGCTGGTCACCGGAGCGAGCATGTCGTATTCGTTTATCAGAGGATTCTCGCCTTCAAGCTCGGCCGAGCCGAACTCAAAGTACATATGGAACCCTTCAAGCGAGGTGACGCTCTCGGCCTTCTCCAGCGAGGCTACAATATATATGGGAAAGACCACAGACAGCGACATGCCGGAGGCGGTTGTGATTTTGTTGTTTGAATACCATGCATATGACGCCGTGCCGAGCACGCAAAGGCTGACAAGCAGGAACACAAGCGTCACTGTCAGTTGTTTTCTCACGTCATCACCCCCGGATTTACTAATAAAAAAACGCCGCAAAACAGAACAAATCATCTATCTGTCTACGGCAACTGGCTGGCTCCGAAGCATTTACGTAAAAACCATACCGGCTTTGGCTTTTACCAACAGCTGTAAGAACCCCTATAGCTTTGCGTCAATCCCTCACGAGATTTTTGCTTTTTTCGTATTTTATTCAATTTACGGCTTAAATGATAGCAAAAACATCCGGTTTTGTCAAGACATTTTATATTAATTATTGAAATTATTTCGTAAAACCGGGCGGCAGGACATACCGCACGGTCTAACCCCTCAAGCCCGGCAGTCCTTCTTACCCTCAAGCATAAAATCAATGGCCGGCACCACCCACCTGTCCCAGAATTCCCAGTTGTGGATTCCGTCGCCTTCCTCATATTTGAATTCAAAGCCTTTTTCTCTGCCTGTGGTTAGCATGAAATCACGGAATTTTACATTATCATCATAAAGGCCGTCCTGCCGCCCGCAGGCCACATAAATCCGAGGCCTGGGCGCGCTGTCCGGAAAGCTTTCTACCAGCCAATACAAATCTGCGTCGCTGCCGGCAATCTCATTTTTAAAATTATCCCCCCAGATTGCGGCGGCTTCCTTTGTCCATTTGCAGGTTTGCACGCGGCCGGCAATATCGACCACCCCAGAAAGAGACGCCGCGGCGGCGTACTGTTCGGGCTTTTTTAAGGCCGTGTGCAATGCGCCGTACCCGCCCATCGACAGGCCGCATATAAATGTCTTCTCGCGCTTTTTGCTGAGCCTGAAAATCCGGCGGGTGTAATCGACCAGTTCGTCGGCCACATAGGTATAATAATTCTTGCCGTACTTCATGTCGGTATAATATGAGTTTTCGCCGTCGGGCATGACGACCGCGATATTTCTGTCATTTGCATACTGCTCAATACGGGTTTTGCGAACCCATGAGGTGTGGCTGGCATGCATTCCGTGGAGCAGGTATAGCGTCGGAATATCCTCCTCGGGACAGCTCTCCGGTATGATTATATAAAAAGAGGTGTCCATGTTAAGTGATCTTGAGCGAAAAGTCGCCTCAAAAAGCGCCATGGTGAATTTACTTCCTTTCTTTGCTATGCATCAGAGTGTTTCACTCATATATTACTCCATTATTTTCTGCTTGTCAACAACGAAAAACCGACTTTTTCCATGCCGGTTGTTGCGCTGTCGCGGCAGCTTCTTCTATATCGTCCTCAAGGTGGTGCAGCTATAATCCTTGAGTAGCGACCCGTTTTCAGCCGCACATCACGGCCTCAACCGCCCTGATACCGTACTCCTCAAATAGTGCAACACAAACCTCGTCCATCAGCTCCCCGCTGACCGCGACCGGCACCGCCGGCGGGCAGAGTATGACCGGCGAAGCGCAGACCCGGCCTGCGGCTGACCCTGCCGGTATTCTCTCGCGGGGCACAAGAAAAGCCTCCCGCGGGGACATCACGCGCCTGTTGTGCGGAAAATCGGGCTTCGATCGTTTTATCGGAGTAAGCCGGGGCAGCCGGGCCATGGCCGAGCAGAGCCGGTCAAGCTCGCCGGAAGTGTTCTCTGGAGTTACCATCAGTACGACCTCATAGGGGCCGGTAAATTCGGGCTCAATCCCCTGCTCCCGCAGGCGGGCGGCGACCCCGGCGCCGGTATAACCAGACGGGGCTGTGTCTATCACGATTCTCAGCGGGTCGGATGGTGTTACCCGCCAGCCCATGCTCTCAAGCCTTGCTTTGGTGTTTTCAACCTCCCCGATAAAGTCGGCAAGCCTCTCGCCGTAACCGTCGGCAAGATAACGGTTGCAAAGGTCGAGCGACTGCAAAATCAGATAAGACGGGCTGGTCGAGCCGAACAGCGCGAGCGCCCCCTTTGCCGCGGCGATTATCTGCTCCGGCACCTTCTTTGAGAGCTGCAGGTATGCCCCACCGGTGAGCACCGGGAGGGTCTTATGAGCCGAGTCTGCCGACATGAAGGCGCCGAGGTCAACCGGGTGGCGGGACTTTGGCAAGAACTTCAGATACGCGCCGTGTGCGTTGTCAACCAAAAGCGGGACATCGTACCTATCACATACCGCCGCTATCTTCCCGATGTCGGGGCTGCGCCCGAAGTAATCGGGGGCGGTAAGATACACTGCCAGCGGCCTCTCGGGCATTCGGGAAATCATATCCCCGACCGCCCCGGGCAAGACAACGCCCTCGTCCCCGGGGTAAATCCACTCGGGCAGAAGGTCGAGCAGCGCGCAGGCGTGAATGAAGGAGACATGGGCATTGCGCGCCGCAAGCACATACCGGCTTCTTCTATTCCGCTCGGCCTGATAGAGCATTATCAGGTAGAGCATGGCCTTGATGCACTGAGATGAGCCCCCCGCCGAGTAGAGGGTTTGCCCGAAACCAAATAAGGCCGTGGCGCACCGTTCGCTCTCGCGAATGATGCCCCCGGCCTCATAAAGTGTGTCTGCACCGGCAATTTCGGTTATGTCAAGGCTCTCGCAGCCCAGATACGGTATTCCTTTGTGACCCGGCATATGGAAGCGAATGCTCCCGGACTCCCGGTAACGCCGAACAAAATCGGCAATCGGTGTTTCCACAGCTTACCTCCTGTAAATCCGGCGGCCCTTACCGCCGGATGTCTTTACTCCTTGTTACTGTTTTCCTCCTCAAACTCGGCGACCTTGAGCATTATCGCGCATTCAATCCGCTTTTTGAACAGCCGGCAGCCGTATTCATATATTCCGTCAATGCGGCCGGTCGCATGATATGCATTCGCGGCACAGCCTCCGGCGCAGTAAAACCTCGCCCAGCACTCGCGACATTCGGGGCGGGTGTATATGTTGCACTTCCCGAAACGCGCCTGCAGCTCTTTGTTAGTCAAGCCTTCCGAAAGGCTTCCGAGGCGGAATTTCGGGTCGCCCACAAACTGGTGGCAGGGATAAAGATCACCCTTCGGGGTAACCGCCAGATACTCCGTACCCGAGCCGCAGCCGGTTATACGCTTGTAGACGCAGGGGCCGTGCTCAAGGTCGAGCATGAAATGATAAAAGGTAAATCCCCGGCCCGCCCTCCGGCGCTCAAGCATGGCAAATGCCAGTTTTTCATACTGCTCAAGCAGAACCGGCAGGTCGTCTTCGGTCAGGGCATACGGCTCGTCGGGCGGGCAGACCACCGGCTCCATACTAAGCTGGCCAAAGCCGAGGTCGGCCATGTGAAGGATGTCCTCAGTAAAATCGATGTTGAAATGCGTGTATGTGCCGCGGATGTAGTAGCCCCTGTCTCCGCGGGCCTCGACGAACTTTTTGAATTTTGGCAGAATTATGTCATAGCTGCCCTGCCCCGAAAGGGTCTTGCGGAACCTGTCGTTCACCTCTCGCCGGCCGTCAAGGCTGAGCACCACGTTTTGCATCTCGCGGTTGCAGAACTCAATGACATCGTCGTCTATAAGCAAACCGTTGGTTGTAAGGGTAAAGCGGAAATTCTTGCCGCACCCGCGCTCGCGCTCACGGGCATAGGCAACGATTTTCTTCACAGTATCCCAGCACATAAGCGGTTCGCCGCCGAAGAAGTCGACCTCAAGGTTATGCCGCCGGCCGGAATGCTCGATCAGAAAATCAATTGCCGTGCGCCCGGTCTCAAAGCTCATGACCCCGCGCTCGCCCCGGTACCTGCCCTGCCCTGCAAAGCAGTATCCGCAGCTGAGGTTGCAGGTGTGCGCCACATGCAGGCATAGTGCCTTAACCGTACCGGTGTTCGGCCTCGGCAGGGCTGCAATTACCTCAAATTCGTCGGGGGAATACAGTTTCTTTGCGTCGACCAGCGCCTGTATGTCCGAATAACACTCTCTCAGCTCGTCCTCTGTCACGTCGGGGCGTCCCCGGTATTTGTCGAGCAGCTTTCTGATGATTTCCTCCCGCGGATAATCGGGGTAGAGGGCTATCATGTCATATGACACATCGTCTACCGAGTGGACCGACCCCGAGTTAACGTCTATCACGATGTTATATCCGCCGAGCTTATACTGATGTACCATTTTCTCTCCCTGTTATCATAAAAAAGAGCCCGCGAAACCCGCAAGCTCTTGTCCTCTCGCAGCAAATAATATCCAATGCGCGCATACATGTCGGCAGGCCGGCAACAATGCCGCCGCTTCTTTGTTATCTGCTGCCTTTGGCCGGCTTCTGCTCGCAGGGCTGATTGGCAACGCCGCATGAGGTTTTGCAGGCCGACTGGCAGGAGGTCTGGCATTCGCCGCAGCCGCCTGTCACAGCGCTGTTTTTCAGGTTCCGGGTCTCGATTGTCCTGATTCTCTTCATCGTGAATACTCCTCGCTGGTAGTTTTCGCTTATCACTGCAAGTATAGCACAATCGGCCGGATATGTCAATCTTTTTTGCAGCCTTGCAGACCGATTTTATGCTCCGTGACCAAAAGCAAAGGGGCCGCGGCAGATTCCGCAGCCCCGCCTCATTGCATTTTCTGCTTTGGGCAGAATCCTTATATAAACCTTGTTACCGTAGTCCGGCATAGCAAATCCGCCGTACTCCGGAATATCCGCAGATTTAGCAGCAGTCCTTGCGGCGGCGGCCTCCCTTGTTGCCCAGACCCAGTCCGAGCACCAGAGCCAGAGCGAACTCACACGCGCAGCCGTCGCGCCTGCGCCTGCCGCAGCCTGCCGAGCTGCTGCCAAGCGGGCTTATCTGCTTGCAGCCGTCGCTTTCAGGCCGAAAGTCAAAATCGCATCTTCTCGACATTACACTACTCTCCTTTTCCAAAAATATGTACGGATACGCCCTCCGTTGTTCCGGCAAACAATGTAACCACCCGGCTTGCCCGGCAGCCGCTCGATTTCGCCCGAATTTTCCTTTGCTCATTATCATTATAGTAAAATTGCGGATTTGTGACAATGTTTTTTGAATTATTTTTCATATGCCCGCGAAAAAGGCGTCAGTATGTATAATTTTTTCAAATCAAGGAAAACTGTTATTGCGCGCCATAATAGAGGCAGCACCGGCTGCCTTTGCGCGAATCTATATTTCTCAGGACCCAACCTCATAACTTGCGGGGCTTTGCCCCGCAACCTTTTTTCTTCGCGGGGCAAAGCCTGCACCGCTCAACTTGAGCGAGCTGTATCTTTTTTGCGAGCGTTTTGTCAAAAAAACGCCGCGATGTTCGCTTAACTTCGGGAATTGCACACTTAGATATCCCCGCTGAACTATATCATCAAATACGCTTCGTTCCCGGCAAGAGGTGCGGGGTTCTCAGGGCGGAAACCATAGGTTTCCACCTGAGCGCATTTCTTTGGTTCATTTCTTTGTGCGCAAGAAGAAATGAACATATAAGTTGAAAGTATAATAGTCATAACCACCGGCAGTGCCGGTGGTTTTTAAATAACAAGCAAAAGCCCCCGCCGGACCCGGCAGGGGCTTTAACTCAAACTTACGCTTTCTTGCGATTGAAGTAATGGGTATGCAGCAGGTGATGCGACTTCTCACCCAGCGGCTTTTCGAGGAATTCCTCATAGAGCTGCTTGATGGCCGGGTTTTCATGCGACTTGCGGATAGGCAGATCCCTGTCGGCCTCATATATTGCCGCAATGCGCTGACGCCGCACTTCGTTTGTCACGCCGTAGGGCTGGCCGCCGCCGCCGATGCAGCCGCCGGGGCAGCACATGATTTCAATAAATGCATAGTCGGCCTTGCCTGCTTTGATCAGCTCCATGAGCTTGCGGGCGTTTGCCAGCGTGTGCGCCACTGCCACCTTGACGTGTGTTCCGTCGAGGTTAACCACAGCTTCCTTAATCCCCTCAAGTCCGCGGACATCCTTGAAGTCAAGTGACGGCAGGGTCTTACCGGTGACCACTTCGTAAACCGTGCGCAGCGCGGCCTCCATGACGCCGCCGGTCGCACCGAATATCACCGCAGCACCGGTCGACAGTCCGAACGGGGCGTCGTATTCCTCTTCCTCGAGGACATTAAAGTTAATTCCGGCCTGGCGGAGCATCTTGGCAAGCTCGCGGGTGGTCAGCACCACGTCGACGTCGGGATTCTTGCTGTCAACGCTCATCTCGGGGCGCTGTGCCTCAAACTTCTTGGCCGTGCAGGGCATTATCGAAACCGAGAAAATGTCCTCGGGGCGCTTGCCGATCTTCTCTGCATAGTAGCCCTTGGCAAGGGCGCCGAACATCTGCTGCGGCGACTTGCAGGTCGACAGATGCGGGAGCAGCTCGGGATAATACTGTTCAATGAAGTTTATCCAACCCGGGCTGCAGGAGGTGAGCATGGGAAGCACACCGCCGGTCTTGAGCCTGTGGAGCAACTCGTGACCTTCCTCGATGATTGTCAGGTCAGCCGTGAAGTCGGTATCAAATACCTTGTCAAAGCCGAGTGCACGCAGCGCCGCGACCATTTTGCCGGTGACAACTTTACCCGGCTCCATGCCGAACTCCTCGCCCAGTGCTACCCTGACTGCAGGTGCGGTCTGTACGATTACAACCTTGTTCGGGTCGTTTATCGCCTCCCAGACGCGGTCGATATCCTCCTTTTCGGTTATCGCCGCAACCGGGCAGACCACCGAGCACTGGCCGCAGGCCACGCAGGCGATGTCGGTGAGGTATTTGCCGAAGGCCGGCTTTATCTCAACCTCGTCGCTTCTGCCGGCATAGTCGAGCAGCGACAGTCCTTGAACCTTGGCACACATCTGGATGCAGCGGCCGCACTTGATGCACTTGTTGGGGTTGCGCTCAAGCGACGGACTCGAATAATCTCCGTCAAGATCTCTCTCAACCTGTTTGAAGGGATTCTCGCGGATGCCGAGGTCGGCGGCAATCGTCTGCAGCTCGCAGTTGTTGTTGCGCTTGCAGTAGGTGCAGTCCATCTGATGGTCGGCAAGCATCAGCTCGACTATAATCTTTCTGGCCTGGCGCACCTTCGGGGAGTTGGTGCGGACCACCATGCCATCCCACACTCTGGTTGAGCAGGCGGTCTGCAGGGTTCTTGAACCCTCGACTTCGACCACGCAAACCCGGCAGTTTGCCTTTATGTCAAGGTCGGGATGATAGCAGAGGTAGGGGATGTCAATCCCCACCTGCTTTGCGGCATTTAAAATCGTGGTGCCCTCGGGAACCTGAATTTTTTTATTGTTTATCGTGATATTTACCATGTTACTTTACCTCCTTCGCAGCGCCGATTCTGCCGCAAAGCTCGTCACCGAAGTACTGAAGAATCGATTTTATAGCGGTGGGAGCGGCCTGTCCCAGACCGCAGAGCGACGCCTGAGACATGACGTCGAGCAATGTGCCAAGCAGCTCAAGGTCGGCGTCTGTCGCCCTGCCGTCGACAAACTTGTCAAGCAGCCCCAGCACCTGTCCGAGTCCCTCGCGGCAGGGCGTGCACTTGCCGCAGGATTCGTGATGGAAGAACTCCATTATCCTGATCAGAATGTCGAGCGTGTCTGCCCTGTCGTCGATTACAATGACGGCACCCGAGGCGATGCTCAGGTTGTGAGCGCGCATTTCGTTGACGTCGATCTTCAGGTCAAGCAGGCTGGGAGGGATAATCGGACCCGACGGGCCGCCGAGCTGGACCATCTTAATAGCCCTGCCGCCCGGTACACCGCCGCCCAGCTCCTCGATTATTTCTCTGAGCGTGATGTCGCAGGTCACCTCATAGAGCCCCGGGCGGTTGACGTTACCGCTGAGCGATATCAGCTTTGTCCCGGTTGAGGTTTCGCTGCCGAGCGCCGCGTATGCCGCGCCGCCCATGTCTATTATGTGCGGGATGTTGGCGAATGTTTCGACATTGTTTATCTGTGTGGGCTTGCCGTAAAGTCCCTCGGTGGTCGGGTAGGGCGGCTTGAAGGTCGAGCGAGCCGGCTTTCCCTCGAGGGCGGCAAGCAGGGCGAACTCCTCGCCGCAGACATACGAGCCTGCCCCGGAGTAGACGTCCATATCAAAATCAAAGCCGGTGCCGAGTATGTTCTTGCCGAGGAACCCGGCTCCGCGGGCCTGTTTTATGACGTTATCAAGTATTTTTATTGAGTTGATGTATTCACCGCGCACGAAAATCGCGCCGTAATCCGCGCCGACTGCGAAGGCAGAGATAATCATGCCCTCAATGAGCTGGTGCGGGTCTTTTTCCATCAGATATCTGTCCTTGAAGTTGCCGGGCTCACCCTCGTCGGCGTTGCAGACGACATATTTCGGCGAGCCGGTTGTGCGCCGTACAGACTCCATCTTAATTCCGGTCGGGAATCCCGCGCCGCCGCGGCCTCTGAGCCCCGAGGCCTTTACCTCCGCGATAATCGCATCGGGTGCCATTCCGAGCGCCTTTTTCAGGGAGGCATAGCCGCCGGCCTTGATATAATCCTCAATCGAGTCGGGCGAAATTTTCCCGAAGCGCGCGGTCAGCAGCTTTTTCTCTTTCTTGCTCATTTACCGGCCCTCCTCAGCTCCTCAACAATCGAGGCGATTTTATCAGGCGTCAGATTCCCGTAGACGGTCTCGCCAATCTGCATTGCCGGAGCCATCTCGCAGCAGCCTATGCAGCTTGTATACTCAAGCGTAAACAGGCCGTCGTCGGTTGTCTCGCCCATTTTGATGCCCAGCAGCTTTTCAAGCTCGGCAACCACATCCACCGAGCCGTTCACATGGCAGGGCACGTCACGGCAAACCTGAATTATGTATTTGCCCCTCGGTACCTCCGAGAACAGCGAGTAAAAGGTCACAAGGCTGTACACACGGCTCACCGGCAGGCCGGTCTCCTTTGCGAATGCCTTGATTTCCTCCTCAGTGAGATAGTTTTGCGGCTTGCTTCTCTGGTACTCAAGCATCGCGCCGAGCAGCCGGCCGGGAGAGTTCCCGTACTTGTCCAGCACTTCCTTTACTTCCATAGTGTGGCGTATCTCCTTTTGTGATTTGTTTTGGTACCTGACAAGCAGCCCGAATCAGTCCGGGAACATACTTGCGGGCACTTGTGTTTGACAATAACTGTCAATGTATGTTAATAAATTAACAACCAAAAGCACACCCGAATTATTATAATACAATCATAGCTGTTTGTCAATTGAAAATTGACTAAATAATTCACATATTGAAGGCTCCGGCAATATTTAAAATGATGAGAAATCTCCGAAAGGCTCAATTTGCAGCCACAAATGACAAAGCCGCCCGTTTTGATGGACGACTTATTAGCGCTCCCTTACTATAAATTAAGATGTACATATTCGCCCGGCTGCTTTTGGATTCTCTACCGGATGTCGCGGCAAAAACCGATTTCGTAGACCTTTTCATGCACACCTCATCTTCGTGGTCTATTCTTGCCCGGTCTCCTCTCCGGTGTGCTTTTGCGATATTTCCCTGCTTAACATATCACAAACAATCGAGGCAATATGCGGGTCAAACCGCTGACCGCTCTGCAGGCTGATTATCTTGATTGCCGCCTGCTTGGCCGCGTCAGAATACCCGTCGAACTTGACCCAGCGGTCAAAGCATTCGGCAATTGCAATAATTCTGGAGATAAGGGGGATTTCCTCACCCTTCAGCCCGAGCGGGTAGCCGGTGCCGTCCCATCTTTCGTGGTGGGCATAAACAGCCTCGGCCAGACTTAGTGTGTCGTCAAAAAGATTGAGTATGCGATAACCTATTACCGCATGCGGGCGCATCTTTTCCTCGTCCTCGTTTGTCAGAGGGCTTTTGAGCAGTATGTCGTCGTCAATCACAATTTTACCGATATCATGCAGGTATCCGGCCCGCTTCAGCCTGGCTATTTCGTTCTCCGGCAGGTCCAAAACCTCGCCGATTTTCCCGCATATCTCGCTGACCGCAATCGAATGGCCGCGTTCGTCGGGCTTTTTGTTGTGCAGAGTCTCCACAATGGTGTTTATGATTTCCCTGCTGATTGACTGCCGGTTGATTATTTTGTCCTTATACATGGCGTTTTCGGCATTGGACAGCGTAACCTCGATTGACTGGTCCGGCGCGGTCTTCGTGTCGCATCCTATTGAGGTGCTGCATTTAATCGCCTCAATCTGGGTATGGGCAAATCCCTGCCTTATGCACTCAATCACTTTCCCGGCTGTCGCGGCGTCGGTCTTTGGCATCAGAATCACAAACTCGTCGCCCCCGACGCGGGCAATGTAATCGTTCTCCCGGCAGGACCCCTTCAGAATTTCGGCCGCCTTTTTGAGCAGCATATCCCCCGACTTGTGGCCGAAAATGTCATTGGTCATCTTCAGGCCGTTGATGTCGGCAAATATAACCGAGAGCGGCAGGTTTTCTTCGGTGTTCATTTCATGCAGCGCTTCTTCAAAACTGTTTCGGTTGTTAAGTCCCGTCAGTATATCCCGGTAGATGAGGTATTTTATCCACTCGTCACGCTTCTTGCGCTCGGAAATGTCCATGAAGGTGATGACCCCGCCTACCGTTACCCCGTTATTTATCTGTGGGTATGAATGGTACTCCACCTCGATAGGGGTGCCGTCTGCCCGCCAGAACACCTCGCTCTCAACGTCATAACCCCTGCCCTCCCTGATTGACCGGTACACATTGCAATCCTCAACAGCCATAGGCGTACCGTCCTTGTAGCTGTGGTGTATCAGCTCGTGCATATTCTTGCCCAAGAGTTCCTCGGCGCTGCTGTACCCCAACAGCCTGATACAGCTCTTATTGCAGAAGGTACACCTGTCCTCAAGGTCGATTCCGTATATCGCCTCGGCGGTGCTGTCAAGAATTGACAGGAGCTGATTTACAGCCCATTCCGGCACTTTTTGTGCTTTTGTCACCTCATCCATGTCGTCACCCCCTCCCGGAGGCAGGATTGCAATATCCTGTAATTTCAAGTTCTTTCCCAAGAAGCTCCAGCGCCGCCCCCTCGTCCTGCGGCCTGCTAATCAGGTATCCCTGAATTTTATCGCACCCGTACTCGTACAGGTACCTTATCTGCTCGCACTGCTCGACGCCCTCGGCAACGACACAATGCCCCAATTTGTGCGCCATTGAAATGATATCGGCGGTCATCACGTTTTGGGGACGGTTTGTCTTTAATTTGTCTATAAAGCATTTGTCGATTTTTAGGTGGTCGACCTGCAGCTCGTGTTCTCTTGCCAGAGTGGAGTATCCGATTCCGAAGTCATCGATTGCAACCTGGATTTTTTGTGCTCTAAGCTCCGAGATTATCCTGTTAATTTCATCAAAGTCCGAAGCGAAGATTGTTTCGGTCAGCTCAATCCCGATATTTGCGGGGTTAACCTGCATTTCGCTTGCAATCTGCAAGAGGTTTGACGTAAAGTCGGGCATAAGCAGCTGAATTACCGAAATGTTGACCGACACGTTGATGTCGTCATACCCCGATATCCCAAGCCGCCTGAGAAAACCGAGCGCCTGGCGGATGATTTTATAGCCCACCGGCACAATAAGCTTGGTTTCCTCGGCGATGTGT
>JBMNUI010000036.1:0-21929 GCA_050946195.1 Eubacteriales bacterium | reverse complement strand
CCACGGTTGTCAGCGAGCTAGCGAGAATCGGGGCGAGTGAACCTCTCAGAGCCCGCACCATTGCTTCCTCAGCCTCAGCCCCGCCTGCGCGCTCCCGCTTGTAGCGGTTGATTAGGAAGACCGCATAGTCAATCGAGAGGGCAAGCTGCAGTATGCCGGCCACGTTCTGTGTGAGATATGAAACATCGCCGAGCAGCAGGTTACTTCCCATGTTGAGGATTATGGCCGAGGCTATCGCGGCAATATAGAGCAGGGGTTCAAACCACGACGAACTGAATATCAGCATTATGACCAGCGCAACAATTACCGCCAATACCGATGCCCGGAGTATTTCGCTCCGCTGGTCCTGCCGCTCATAGTATGTGTGCGTCGCATTACCGAAAAGATGAAGCTGCTCGGATATCGAGACGATCTCCCCCACCGCCCGGCTGGTTGCTTCGGCATAGTCGCCGTCGGTGAAGGTAATTGAAAACAGCGCATGCCCGTCCTTGTAAAGTCTCCCGACCTCGGTCTTAAATCCGCGGACTATACCGGTATATCCGGCTCCCAGCGGAGATGAGATACGCATAAGGCTGCCGGCATCCACATCCCACAAAATTTCGCCGCCGTAAAACTCGCCGGCGAGCGGCAAAATATATGCAAGCTCTTCCCCGTTGAACTCCCGGGTCAGCGCAAGAAGAAGATCATACACATCCGCCCCGTCACCGGTCGGCAGCACGCGGGAGAGCCGCTCAAGATAATACAGCGCGTCGTCCCCGCCGAGCGGTATACCCTTTTGGTTAAGGTCAACAACATAGTCGACAATCGCGGGAAGCATTCCCCCCTCCGAGAGCACCGGCTTAAGCGAGGGCAAGCTCTCCTTTGCGGCTGAAATTGCCGCCAGCACCTCTGCCGGGACCGGCATTGTAAGAATCTGAGGGTTGGACAGATCAATGCCCGAGAAATCCATGCCGAACGAGGAGAGCAGTTGCATTACAACCGGCAGCTCCTGTGGGGCAAATGCCGCCGACAGCGCCGAGTAAATATCATAGAAGGTAGTCCCTTCGGCCGACGGGAGGCAGACTATCGCCTGCATTAAATAGGTCAATGCCTGACCGGCCGACAGCCTGCCCGACATATTGACCGCGATTAATGTGTCGATAAACCCCGGCAGAAACCTGCCGATGTCCGAAGCACCCCCGACCTGCCCTGCCAGTGTCCGGGCGGCACTCAGGTATTCGTCCGGCAGCGGCTCTGAAAGCGCCATCAGGCGCTCAATGTCAAACTCATTCCCGCCATCCGAGGTCATATTGCCGAGCAAGCCCGAAATAAGTGACAGCTCATCCTCCGAAAACTCGTTTTTTAAAGCAAGTGCAAGTTCGTATACCGTTGTATCTTCGCTCTCGGGCAGGGCTTCCAGCAGACGCAGAAAAAGCTCGACAACCTGAGGGTCCGAAAACTCGACACCCTCTGACAGCGGCAAAAAGATGCTGTCAAGCCAAATGACGCCCTCCACGCCCTCAACCGCCTCTATTTCGGCTTTTATCCGCAGGATTTCCTCAATATCTGCGGAGTCGAGCATTGCCTGCGCCGTCCCGCCGCCGCCGAATTCTTCTTCCATGACCAAAAGCCCCGCCTTGGTGTTTGACGAGTCGGGCAGGTATTTTGTATCGTCATAATTGACCTTTACATACGGCATGCACACCGCCGAAGCTATCAGCGCCGCGGCAAAGAGGATACAAAACATCAGCCTTTTTTTAACAATAAAGCTGCATATGCGGTTCATTCCTTATCTCCTCCGGAAAAACTCGGGATTTATCAGATATTGTGTTGACTGTTTTTCACAAATTTATTATAATAACATTGTGTTATAAATTCAACCATCAGTTTATTAAGTTTCGGAAGATAACAAACAGAGCCGGAACAGAATGTCAATTAAATAACAAATTTAAAATGTAAATTTTTAATGAAGCGAGGGCCGAAAATGTCAACCGACAGGAGAATACGCTACACGAAAATGGTGCTCCGCGAAAGCCTCATCAAACTCATGCAGGAGAGGCCGATATCAAGAATTACCGTGAAGGCCATATGCGAGGAGGCCGACATAAACCGGGCTACTTATTACGCGCACTACAGAGACCCGCACGACCAGCTCAACCAAATAGAAGCGGAATTTATTGAGGGCATCGAGGAATTCCTCAGAGATATACCCGAGACGGTGCCGGTCGATATAGTGACTAAAATATTTGAGTACATCCGCGAAAACCGCGAGCTCTGCCGCACCCTGCTCAAAGGCGATATCGCATTTGAGGACAAGGTGCTGCAAATAATCCGCGGGGCGGTTTTCAGGTCTTGGAATGCCACAGACGTTGAGACCGGCTCGCTGTACGACTACATTTACACCTATACGTTGGCGGGCAGCGTAGGGGTGGTCAAAAAATGGCTTGAGGACCAAGCCGGTAAGTTCAGCGCCCGCGATATGGCAAATCTGGTGCTGAACCTGACCGAAAAGGGCGTCGGCGGCAGCCTGAATCAACCTTAAAAAAGGGGCCGACTGCCTCCTTTTTTGCCTTGGGGTCAAATTTCGTGAAATAACTTGATTTATAAGCGCCCGTAGGATATAATTGTTTAATGCAGGACAATCCTGTGCGGCGGATATTCTCCGCCGGCTCAGAGCAGGAAGGATTTGACATAATGGACAGAGTATCAAAGGACAATTATTATCTTGACATAGCCGAGACGGTAGCCGAGCGCAGCACCTGCCTGCGCCGGAAATACGGCACCATAATCGTGAAGAATGACGTCATAGTCTCAACCGGATATAACGGTGCCCCCCGCGGGCGGGCCAACTGCTGCGACCTCGGATACTGCATGCGCGACAAGCTCAACATCCCGCGCGGCGAGAGGTATGAGCTCTGCCGCTCGGTCCACTCTGAGGCAAACGCCATCATCGCCGCCCCCCGCGAGCAGATGCTCGGCTCGACCCTGTATATGGCCTGCGTCTCGCCCGAGGACGGACAGCCGATGCCCGGCACAAATTCCTGCATGATGTGCAAGCGGCTGATTATCAATGCCGGCATATCAAAGGTCATCGTGCGCGATACCCGTAAGGATTACCGCACAATTAACGTCGCCGACTGGATCGAGAACGACGACTCGCTCAGCGGAAAGTTCGGTTATTGAATCTTCCCACGAGGATATAGACATATGAAGAGTTTGCGGATTTTTACTGCCTTTTGCCTGATGCTCGTGCTCGCCTTGTCCTCTGTCTCCTGCGGCAAGGGACTCGGCGTCATGGATTATGACAAAGCCACCAATTTGTTTACCGACCGCTACACCGGAATATCCTACACAAATGCCCCCTCGGTTTATGAACCCATGGCGCTCGGCAAGGAATATGCCAGATGGAAGAACGCGGGCGGCCAGGTGGTCTTTTATGAGATTGAAGGCATGGACCCCTCGCTCTGGCTTGCCGAGGAAGGAAAGACCGTATTTTACTCAACAGAAGTAACCCTCCCCACCCTCTCACAGATGGAGCCGCATAGTATACTTATCTGCGTCGAACAGACCTTGACGGTCGCCATTGCCGAGATAACCGAACCCGAAGAAATCTCAGCCCTCATCGACCTCTGGGAGAACGGCGAATCGGTACCCTACCCCGGCACAACGCCAATGGCAACCTATCGTATAAAATTTCAGTCCGAGCTCTACCCCGGCCTGATCTACAGCCTGATTTATATCGAATATGACAACGGCGACCGCCTGCTCTACAGCCGAGATGACGGCAGGTGCGTTCCCGCAGGCGATATTATCCACAGCTATCTCATGGGCGACTAGGCTCAAGCGCGATTTTATGATGGAAATTGTACGCTTCGGCCTCGAGCATATACAACAGGCGGCGCAAATTGAGACTCTTTGCTTCTCCGACCCTTGGAGCAATGCCGGACTTGAGTTTCTGACCGGCGAGATGGCGGTCTCCTTTGCCTGCATGGTTGACGGAAGACTTGCCGCATATGCCGGGATGCTTTGCGTGCTCGATGAAGGTCAGATACTCAATGTGGCAACCCACCCGAACTATCGCCGGCGGGGGTATGCGCGGGCTCTGCTTGGCGCTTTGATTGGCTATGCCGACAGCCACGGCATTGTCACTCTCTCGCTTGAGGTGCGCGAGTCGAATACCCCGGCAATCTCGCTCTACCGCTCGGCGGGGTTTGTGACCGTCGGATACCGACCGCGCTATTACCACAAACCGGTCGAGGCGGCGGTAATAATGGTGAGAACCAAAAACACAGAAGTAAAGCAACCCAAAGGATAAGATAAATGCTTGTTTTCGGAATGGAAAGCTCCTGCGACGAGACCTCGGCGGCAGTTGTCGAGATGGACGAGGGCGTGCGCAGAATACGCTCGAATATAATTGCCTCACAGGTTGAGACCCACCGGCTGTACGGAGGTGTGGTCCCCGAAATTGCCAGCCGCGCCCATATCGAAGCGGTGACAGGCATAACCCGCCGCGCGCTCGATACGGCCGGGGTTGACATAAAGGATATAGGCGCGGTGGCGGTGACCGCCCGCCCGGGACTTATCGGAGCCCTGCTTGTCGGGGTCTGCTTTGCCAAATCGCTGGCCTATGCAAACAATATTCCCCTTGTCCCGGTTGACCATATAAAGGCGCATGCCGCGGCGGCCTATCTCTCGCAGCCTGACCTTGAGCCCCCCTTCCTCTGCATAATAGTGTCGGGCGGGCACACTTCGATATATAAGGTAACCTCATACACAGGCTTTGAGGAAATCGCCAGCACGCGCGACGACGCGGCCGGCGAGGCTTTTGACAAGATAGGCCGCTTCATCGGCCTGCCCTACCCGGGCGGCGCGGCAATGGATAAACTTGCCGCCGGCGGAAACCCGAATGCGGTAGACCTCCCCTCTCCGGCGCTATCGGGGAATACGCTTGATTTTTCGTTCAGCGGCCTGAAAACCGCGACCATCAACTATATAAACAATGCGCGCCAGCGCGGGACCGAGCCGCCTTCTGCCGACATCGCCGCCTCGTTTACACATGCGGTTGTCTCGGCATTAGTGCAGCGCGCTGAAACTGCCCTGAAGCTGACCGGCATGAAGACGCTTGTACTTGCCGGCGGTGTCGCGGCAAACTCACACCTGCGCCGGGCGCTGGCCGAGCTCTGCGATTTGCTTGGCGTTGCCTTTGTGGTGCCCCCGGCAGGGCTTTGCGGGGACAATGCCGCCATGGTGGCAGCCGCGGGTTATTATGCTTATCTTGACGGGGTGAGAGCCGACATCTCGCTCAATGCGTCGGCAATCTGAAAGCTCTCGCCGCTCACCTGCACTCAGTTTCTAGAGAGGAGGCTTGATATGGACAATTTTGATTTTAACAAAGTATTGTCCGAGGAAAATACAGACGGCGAGCGCAGCTGGGCAGGCAGAAGCGACGTGTCTCCTGCCGTGATTAAGAGGCTGCCGCGCTACTTCCGCTATCTGCGCGAGCTTATACGCAGCGGCAAAACACGCATCAGTTCGGGCGAACTCTCGGAAATCATGCATGTCACAGCCTCACAGATACGACAGGACTTAAACTGTTTCGGCGGGTTCGGCCAGCAGGGGTACGGCTACAACGTCAACTACCTCTACGCCAAAATCTGCGACATTCTCGGCGTGGGAATGGGCTTTCGCGGCATAATCATCGGCGCCGGAAACCTCGGCACAGCACTAATAAAAAGCACGATGTTCGAGAAGCGCGGGGTCGACATAATCGCCATGTTCGATGTTGACCCTAATATTGTCGGCAAGGTAGTTGCCGGCAGAAAGGTCTATCATATGAACGACCTTGAAAAATTCTGCAAAGAAAACCGCGTCGACCTTGCGGTGCTGACTCTGCCGAAGGAACTTGCTCAGGATGCCGCAGAGCAGGCCGTGAGGCTGGGCATCCGCGGGCTCTGGAATTTCACCGGCAAGGAATTTTCCTTCGATGAGGATGTTGCGGTTGAAAACGTACACCTCGGCGACTCTTTAATGACGCTTTGCTATGAGCTCTGTCAGATCAACCAGAGAATAGGGGAGCAGTCGGATGAGAATTGAATTCGACTTTCAGTCAGGGCAGGCGGCCTTCCCGGCAGCGGCTGTAAAATGCGTCGGCCGGGCGTCGGACATTGCGCTGCGCCTCTTGATCCTGCTTGCCGCCGAGCCGGCATACCGTGCCGATTTCGAGGCGCATGCCGAAGAGATAACCTCCCTGCTCAAATGTTCCCGCAAAGAGCTCGACATGGCGCTGGGATTCTGGTGCGGCGCCGGAATAGCCGATGTCAGTGCGGCCAAAAAGTCCGACAGTGCGCCGGCGACAACCGATAACACAGAAGCAAGTACCCCCACAAGCGAGATAATACCGCCGAAGAAGACCGCAAAGCTGATGCGCGCGGCCGGGCTGCCCGAGTATACCAGCGAAGAGTTGGCCGATATGCTCGAGCGCGACGGCGCGGCGCTGAGCTTTGTCGATGAGGCGCAGCGCCGGCTCGGGAGGATGCTCAACCCGCGCGAGATTTCGCTTCTTATCGGCCTGCGCAATTACCTTGAGCTTGAGGACGAATACATTTTCATGCTGCTCGACTACTGCTCAAGAATAGGCAAGACAAGCATCAGGTATATCGAGACGATGGCCTTCGGGTTGTATGACGACGGGGTAACCGAGGCCGACGCACTTGCCCAGGCGCTTGCCGAGCGCGAGGCATACCGCGAGCTTGAGGGCAAATTCAAGGCCATGATAGGAGCCCGCGGGCGCAAGCTGACCTCTAAGGAAACCCGCTTTCTCAACCGCTGGAGTGTCGAGATGAAATACGACTTTAAAATGATTGAGCTGGCCTATGAAATAACCGTCGACTCGCAGCACGAGTACAACCCCGCATATATGAACGGAATACTTGAGCGCTGGTATGCCGCCGGAATCACCACCCCCAAGCAGGTCGAGGCCGAGCGCGCAAAGCGCAAGCAGGGCATAGGCGCCGGTAAAAGCTATGATCTCGACGACTTTTTCGAGGCGGCGCTGCGCCGCAGTTACGGAGACCCGGATACATAACCCCGCGCGTGCCACATACATTACATAAAGGAGTTTCGGATGGGATACAACAGGGAAATTTTCCGGCGCATACGCGAGGCTTATGCCGTCAAATACCAGGCCGCTCGCGAGCGGGCCGACCGGCGGCTTGAGGAGGTCTGGGCCGCGGTGCCCGGGGTACGCGAGATAGACATCAAGCTGAGCCGCGTCGGGCTTGAAATAATGAAGGCAATCTCGGCCGGCGGCGAGGATACTTCAAAAATGATTGCCGAGGTCCGCAAGAAGAACGAGAAGCTTCAGGCCAAAAGGAGCGAGCTGCTCCGGGCGGCCGGATATCCCTCCGACTACACCGACGTGAAGTATGACTGCCCGGCCTGCTGCGACAGCGGCTATGTCAACGGTGTGATGTGCGATTGTATGCGGCGCGAGCTGATACTTGCCGCCTGCCAGTCTTCGGGCATAGCGCAGCTTATGCGCGAGCAGAATTTTGACAATTTCACGCTCGACTACTACAGCGATAACATAAAGAACTACGAGATAATGGAGAATGTCCTGACGACGGCCTACCGCTTTGCAAGCGGCTTTTCCGAGGTCGGCTCGGGGAACCTGCTCTTTATGGGAGGCACAGGGCTGGGCAAGACCCATCTCTCAAGCGCCGTGGCAAAGCGGGTTATCGAGCGGGGGTTCGACGTCGTTTATGTGAGCGCGCAGGGGCTTATTTCCGACTTCGAGCGCGAGCGATTCGGTAATAGCAATAGCGGCGACGGACGGCAGATTGAGCGCTACTTTGAATGCGACCTTTTGATTATCGACGACCTTGGCGCCGAGGTGACAAACCAGTTTACGGTTTCCTGCCTCTACAATGTCATAAACACAAGGCTGAATCTGCGGAAATCAATGATTATAAGCACGAATTTAAACAAAAAAGAACTCGAAAGCCGCTACACCGAGCGAATTACAAGCCGGATTTTCGGGGAGTTTATCCTGCTCGTGTTCGCGGGAACCGACGTACGAATGCAGAAGCTGAGGCAAAAATACGGTAAATAAAATTATGGGTATGCGCAAATACTAATTGCACATACCCAAATTTTTAATTGCGGAGTTTTTCAAAATGGAAAAAACAAATGTAACCACCCTCACCGCCGAGCTTGCGGGGACGATCTACAAAAACATGAAAACAGGCGCCGACTCGGTGCTCAACCTGCTCTCCAAGGCCGAGGACGATCGGCTCAAATCCCACATGACCGGCCTGCTTGACGGTTATGAAAATTTCGCCTCCGAAGCCAAAAAAATTCTCGACAGCGAGGGAGTTGCCCCGAAGGAAGACAACATCATCGAGAAAATGGGCGCCAAGATGGGACGGGGCATGAGAACCCTGACCGACTCCTCCACAAGCCGCCTCGGCGAGGTACTGATGGAGGACGCCACAACGAGCTTCTGCGAAGCCCTCCGGCTGCTGCACCAATACGAAAACAAGGACTGCCGCCCCGAGGTGCTCCAACTCGTGCGCGACATCATCGCCTTCGAGGAAAACAACTACAACACCGCCAAGTCTTTTATATGATTTTCGGGGGCTCCGCCCCCGATTCTATATGGGGCTCCGCCCCACACCACGCTTTTCTTCGGGGGCGCTGCCCCCGAGCCCCCGACAAAAACTATTCAAACCATACCACTGATAAAGCAGCGCGAGCCCCATGTCCCGTGCTTTTCCTATATAATAAGTTAGCTACATTAGTAGATACGAGGCGTGCGGAGACGGAACCTCAGCTTTTATCCTCCGGGGGTGCTTGCTTATCCTCCTGCTGAGACTTGTCGGCGGCTTCTTTTGTTTTCCGAGCCGCCTCAATATCGCTCTCAAGCTTTTTTGCTTTTGCCCTGAGCCGGTCGATTTCGGCTATCACCGCGTCGGTACCGGCTGAATCTGTCCCCTGCTTATACGATTTGTATGTCAGCCTGCCGAGCTTTTCGTATGCCTCGCAGAGCCGCAGCTTGACGCCCTGAAGCTTAATGCGCGCAGTCGCGGCGTCGGCCAGCTCTCCCACTTTGCTCACTGCCTTGGACGCAATTTTCCCGGCGTCGCTCTTGAATTCATCCCATCCCGACATGACTCTAACCTCCACCATAGTTTTCGGCACATAGGCAGGCCGCTTACAATATTATATTATTTTTTCACCTAAAAGTAAACGGTTTTGGGGAAAAACTATATCAACGAGGCATAGGCTGTGCAATCAACCTATAATCCCGTACCCCTCAAGCAGGATTTTTATACCGATGAGAATCAGGATAATTCCGCCGGCAAGCGTCGCCCCGCGCTTGTATTTTGCGCCGAACCTGCAGCCTATAGCCACCCCGGCAATACAAAGGACCATGGTGACAAGTCCGATAACCGTCACAGCCCACCAGACGTTTATTACAAAAAAGGCGAACGTAATGCCGACGGCCAGCGCGTCGATGCTGGTGGCGACCGACAGATAAAGCAGCTCCCTGTAATCGAGTTTTTGGCAGCATGCGCAGTCGTCATCCTTGTCTTTTATCAGGTCGACTATCATCTTGCTCCCGATAAAGACCAGCAGCACGAAGGCGACCCAGTGGTCAAACGCCGTGATGTACTGCTCAAACCGGCTGCCGAGCAGCCAGCCGAGTATCGGCATGAGCGCCTGAAATCCCCCGAAAAACAAGCCGATGATAAGCGCCTGCGTGTAGTTTATCTTTTTCATTCCGAGCCCTTTGCAGATTGAAACCGCAAAGGCGTCCATCGACAGCGCCAATGCAATGCCGAAAAGCTCAATTTGTCCCATTGCAAACCTACAACCTCCGCTTTTCTGCCTGCATAAAAAAACATGCATGGCAGTGCCATAACATGAGTCTTGACAATTATTAAAGCGGTGTGTTGTCGCTTTAACTAGGCAAGCCAGGCATGCATTGACTCGGCTCCGCCAGTATTCGGACACTCATGAATGCTGCCGGTTTGTTGACTTGCCGCATATTTCTATGCCAGCTACTCCCTCATGTAAAAACATCGAGTTTTATTATTATATCAGCAGCGCCCCGCTTTGTCAATCTGAAAACACCTTTATTCAAATATACGCCGCAATAGTGCACAAATTACTCCAAATATCTGTTGTGCTTATTTTTAATCATTGACAAACCATGAAAATAATGCTACAATGTCAGAGTAGAAGTTCCCGGCGGGGCGGCCGTTTCCCGGCGGACTAAAAATAACAAACACCAGCCCACTTAAGGAGGATTTGCAGATGAAGACCGTTCAGATTCAATTGTCAACAATCCGCGACGTACAGGATTTTGTCGGTATAGCAACCGCATTTGACGGGGATATCGACCTCACCTCGGGTCGTTATGTCGTTGACGCAAAATCCATCATCGGGATTTTCAGCCTTGATTTGCTCTCGCCCATCACTCTGAGAATTCACTCCGGGGACGCCGACAAGCTCATAGCCCAGCTCGACCGCTTTATCGTCAAGTAAAAACGCAGCTCTTTCCCTGGTCAAAAGCCGCGGGGCTCCGCCTCGGGCTCTGGTTTCATGTTTAAAACTCTAAATCACCCCAAAACTTTAAAAATGCGGCTGTAGAGGCTCGGATATGCTCCGGGCCTCTTTTTTTCGGCAGTGCTGAAAAAGCCGGTCAAAAACGCCGGTTTCGGCTTTTGTTTGCATAATTTTTTCGTATGAAAACCGCCCGGCCGGTCGATATTATTATCAGTAAAAAGCCCGAAACAAATCACCGGATTTTTCACGAAAAAACCAATTATTCCGGCATAATAAAGCAATATCGGGTCAACAGAAATATCAGGTGTATTATCAAATACCCGCAAACTTCTGATTTACCCGAGGGAAGTCATGGTCGGCGCGGTGATGTGCTGGCTGCACTTCATCGGCATGTCTTTTTTGGTTTTTGTGCAGATCGGCAAGTGCATTATATCCTAAGGAAGCAAACAAAAAAATACATATTTTCAGCCCCGGTTAAAAAAATATTGCCTTGCTCAAATAAATTTGTTAAACATCAAAGCCGCGCCGGCGACACAGATTAATATCGGAGCATTCCGGCGGCATGCCGTATGCCGGCAGAAGCCGGCAAAACCGGAAGCCGCTCCAGAGCGATTACAAATTCCCGGAACGAAGGTAAATCCCATGATTAACAAAACAAAAAAGGCCAGAGCCTTACTTGCTTCGCTTCTGATATTAATTTCGGTACTCACCGGCGCCGTGAATATCGGCGGCGGGGCACACGGCGAAGACCTCGGAGAAGCACTTCTTGCATCGGTATATGTTGACGATTCGGTCTTTGCGGTAACAAAAAACCTCAATTCTATCAAACTCTATCCCGGCGGAATGCCGTTCGGAGTCAAATTTTTCACAGACGGAGTGGTTGTCGTCGGTTTCTGCGATATAAACAACGGCTCGGGCGCGCAAAACCCGGCATACAGCGCCGGCATCCGGGTCAAGGATATAATAACAGCGGTAAACGGCGAGCAGCTGATATGCGCAGCACAGCTCACCGCCACAATCGAAAAATGCGGCGGAAAGCCGATTACCCTGACCTGTAAGAGAGATTCGCGCGAATATACCGTCACCTTGACGCCGGTTTACAGTGAGGCAGACGGCAGGTATAAAACCGGCATCTGGGTGCGCGACAGCGGCGCCGGCATCGGCACCGTGACCTTCATTGTCCCCGAGGACTATTCCTTTGCCGGGCTGGGGCACGGCATCTGCGACAGCGAAACCGGAAATCTCATCCCCATGCAGCGCGGTATTGTCACTGCGGTGACAATCAACGGACTGACCCGCGGGCTCCCGGGCGACCCCGGCGAAATCAAAGGCTATTTCAGTTCGGGCAAGTGCGGGACCCTGGTCGGCAACACCGAATACGGTGTGTACGGCATACTCAACGAGCTGCCCTCCAACATCCCCGAAGACCCCCTGCCCGCCGCCTCGAAATATCAGGTAAAGGAAGGCGCGGCCTATATCTGGTGCACGCTTGACAAAAACACAGTAAACAAATACACGGTCGAAATCTCGGCGGTAAACACCTCGTCTGACTCAAACAAGTGCTTTACCGTGACTGTCACCGACCCGGTGCTGCTTGAGAAAACCGGCGGCATCATTCAGGGCATGTCGGGCAGCCCGATAATCCAGAACGGCCGCATCATCGGCGCGGTAACGCATGTGCTCATAAACGACCCGACCCGCGGATACGGCATATTTATCGAGAACATGCTAGACCATATGCCCGACCAGCTAAGGCAGCCTGTGCGGGAATAAAATTTGAAAAACGCGGCCTATGGCCTTGCGAATACTATAAAATAATTGAGCCGCCGGTGGCATTCCCGGCGGCTTTTGTTATTTTAATTACTTCATCAGCCTGTCGATATCCTTGTCGGCTCCGATAATCGTGACCTTGTCGCCCGCCAAGAAAACGCGGTCGGGCTGTGGAGAGACATCAACGACACCGTCGGCACGCGAGACCGCCACAACGTTGACGCTGAAGTTGCGTCGCAGTTCAAGGTCCACCAGGCTCTTGCCCTGCCATTCCCGGGGCACAGAAAGCTCAATTATCTTATACCCCGAAAACTCGATAAACTCGGTCACGTTGTCCTTTGTCAGCATATAGCCGAGCTTCTCGCCCATATCCTGCTCGGGGAAGACTATCAAGTCGGCGCCGATGCGCTCGAGCACCTTCCGGTGCCCCTCGTTGAGCGCTCTGGCAACCACTTTTTTCACCCCGAGCTCTTTCAGCATTATAGTTAGCAGCACGTTGGCATTGATATTCGAGGTCAGGCAGACAATGGCGCACTCGTAGTCGGTGATTCCGGCAGCCCGGAGTACCGACTCGTTGGTCGGGTCGCCAATGACCGCGTTGGTCACGATGTCTGCCATGGCGGTCACCTTATCGGCGTCTGTGTCGATTATCATGACCTGACAGCCCGATTTGGACAGGGTTTCGGCAAGTGACTGGCCGAATTTCCCGAGCCCTATGACGCAAAAGCTTTTCATATGTCAATCCCTTCCCTTGAGAATTGTCGAGTCAGCCGATCAGTATATTTGCGTCGGGGTAACTGATTGTCGACCGGCTCTCGCGCAGATTCAGCATTACCGAGTATGTCACTGTGAGTATTCCGACACGACCGAGGTACATCAAAAACATTACAATTATTTTCCCTGCCGTGCCGAGCGACGACGTGATGCCGAGAGTCAGCCCTGTTGTGCTGACAACCGAAGTAGACTCAAACAAGACGTCCATGATGCCGTAGCTCTGCAACGCCACAATGGCAAGCGTCCCCGCGAATATTAAGGTAAACTGGAACCCCACCACCGCCGCTGCGCGCATAAAGCTCTCGGCCGAAATTTTACGTTTGAACAGCACGGCCTCCCTGTTGCCGATTGTAACCGACCATATAGTATACAGCAGTACTCCGACAGTCGCCACCTTGATACCTCCGGCGGTCGAACCTGAGGCTCCTCCTATAAACATCAACAAAACCGAGAGAAACCGCGAGCCTTCGCTGAGCGACGCGGGATTAATTGTCAAAAACCCCGAGGTCCGCAGGTTTACCGACTGAAACAATGCAGCCAATACCTTTTTGCCTGCCGGCAGGTTCCCGATGGTATCCTGATTGTTCCATTCAAGCACAGCAAAAAGTACCATGCCGCCGACAATCAGCACCGCAGTGACAATCAGCACAAGCCGCGAGTATGCCGACAGCCGCCTTTTTTTGAGTATCCTGTCGGCGATGTCGTCCCAAACGATAAAGCCTATCCCGCCGACCACAACCAGCAGCATCAGCGTGACGCAGACCACAGGGTCGCCCCCGAAGTCATCCATCATAAGACCACTGCCTAAAAGGTCGAATCCGGCGTTGCAGAAGGCCGATACCGAATGAAATATACTCTTGTATAACCCGTCCCAAAAACCAAAGCGAGGTATGAATCTTGTCGAAAGCAAAATTGCGCCCGACAGCTCAAAGCAGAAAGTGCCAACCGCGATTCTGTGGAGAATGTCTCTGAGCTTGTCATACCTGCCGAGATTGAAGGACATTCCGAGCAGCATCCGCTCCTTGGGGGTCACCGCCCGCCCGACCAGCATCGAGAGCAGCACCGCCACGGTCATGAACCCCAGCCCGCCGGTCTGAATCATGATAAGTATGACAATCTGCCCGAAGGTGCTCCAATGCTCTGCAGTGTCAAGCGTGACAAGCCCGGTGACGCAGGTGGCGCTGACCGCGGTGAATGCCGCGTCAAGCGGATTTGTAAAGCTGCCGTCTCTCGAGGATACCGGCAGCATGAGAAAAAGAAATCCGACAAGGATTACCAGAAGAAAGCCGGCGGCAATAATGCCGGTCCCGCCTCTCCCCTTTCCCTGCCGGATTTTACTTTTCATTCGAGTCACGCCTACCCTTCTGGCAGATTGTCCCTACCGTTTTTTATATAGTATACCTTCCGCGCTCTTTTGTCAATCCCCTGTCCGGCAGGCGCAAGAATATGTCACTGGTCGAACTGCGAGTTGTAGAGAGAACTGTAAAACCCGCCCGCGGCCATAAGCTGCTCATGATTTCCCTGCTCTATGACGTTGCCGTCTTTGACCACCAGTATTACATCGGCATTTTGTATGGTTGAGAGCCGGTGGGCGATTATAAAGCAGGTTCTGCCCTTCATGAGCCCGCGCATCGCCTCCTGTATTTTGATTTCGGTGCGCGAGTCTACGTTTGAGGTCGCCTCGTCGAGTATCAGCATCGGCGCTTTGGGCAGCATCGCCCGCGCCATGGTAATAAGTTGCTTCTGGCCCTTTGAGATGTTTATCCCGTCGTCTGTAATCATTGTGTTGTAGCCGTCGGGAAGCGATTCGATGAAGGAATGGATTTTGGCGGCCTTGGCCGCGGCAACAACCTCCTCCATTGTGGCCTCTTCCTTGGCGTAGGTGATGTTCTCATATATCGTGCCGCCGAAAAGCCAGGTGTCCTGCAGGACCATGGTATAGGCGCGCCTCAGACTCTTGCGCGTCAGGTCCCTTATCTCCTTATTGTCTATGAAAATCCTGCCCGAATCGACGTCATAAAAACGCATAAGCAGGTTGATGATCGTGGTTTTCCCGGCACCTGTCGGCCCGACGATGGCTACCGTGCTCCCGGGCGTCACGTCGATTGACAAATCGTGAATTATGGTTTTTTCGGGTAGGTAACCGAATTTAACATGGTTAAGTTTGACATGCCCCCTGACATCGGTAAGTTCGGTGCTGCCCGAATAGCCGCGATTCCCGGGCTTCTCGGCACTCACCTCGTCTTCGGTCTTTTCGTCGATGATCCGAAAAACCCTCTCGGCGGCAGCCAGTGCAGACTGCAGGTCGCTCAGAATGTTGGCAAATTCGTTTATCGGGCCGGCAAACTTGCGGGAATACTGCACAAATGCCGTAATTCCGCCGAGCGTCATGAAGAACACCGAGCCTTCGGCTATCGCGCCGCTCTGCGAGAACATAAAGAATATGCCGCCGAAGATTGTAACGAAGGCAATAGAGAGGTTGTTTATGAAGTTTACCCCCGGGCCGATTAACGCGCCGTGGTATTCGGCCTCGTAGTATGCGTTGACCGCCTCTTTATTGCGCTCATCAAACCGGCGGGTGATGACCTCCTCACGGCCGTATGCCTTGATGACCCGCTGGCCCGAGAGCATCTCCTCGGCAAAGCCGTTCAAAATACCCAGCTTTATCGAGCGCTTCTTAAACAGCGGCCTGATTCTTTTGCTCTTGTAACGCGTGAAGATAATCGAAGCCGGAACGGTTATCGCAAATATCCCGACCAGCGTGGGGGAAATCGATATCATCATGATAAGCGAACCGGTCACGGTAATGACGCTCACGCACACCTGTATGAGGTCATGCGAGAGCGAGGCATTGACGGTATCGACATCATATGAAATGTGGCTTATAATATCACCGGTCGCATGGGTGTCGAAAAAGCTGACCGGAAGGTCGACCAGTTTGTCGAATATCTGCCGCCGCATGGTGTAGATGATTTTTTGGCTCAGCCGAATCATCACGATGGCAAGTATGTACGAAAGCACCACCGACGCAGTGTAAAAGGCCAGCATCAGCCCGCTGTAGTAAAAGACCTGATCGAGCTTTACCGGCTCGTCCCCGTAGCCTATGGCGTCAACCGCCAGCCCCGACAGCTTCGGGCCGACCAGCGCCAGAAGGTTTGAGGCAATCATGAGCGCAAACACCAGTATCAACAGCCATTTATGCCTGAGCATGTATCCGGCAAGTCGAAACAGCACCCGGGTTTTTGTCTTTTTGTCTATTTTCTCCTCGGGCGTGGGGCTGTTCAGCGAACGCGAACGTCCGAGCCCGCCACCGCCGCCGCCCATCATAAAGCCGGGGTTAGTCAATGAAAGCACCCCCCATCTGTGAATTGCTGATTTCGCGGTAGACCTCGCATTCGCGCAGCAGCTCCTCATGCCTGCCCGCGCCGATAATCCTGCCCTCGTCAAGCACGATTATCATGTCGGAGTTCATTACCGAGCTGACGCGCTGCGCGACGATTATCGTGGTCATCCCGCCGCCGGCCTGAGCTATGGCGCGGCGGAGCTTTGCGTCGGTTTTATAGTCAAGTGCCGACGACGAGTCGTCAAGCAAAAGGATTTTCGGGTTGCCGGCAAGCGCGCGGGTGATAAGCAGCCGCTGCCGCTGTCCGCCGCTGAGATTGGTGCCCTTTTGGGTCAGCATATGCTGCCAGCCGTCCTCAAAGGAATTAATAAATTCGGCGGCCTGCGCGATTTCTGCAGCCCTCTCCATATCCTTGCGTGAAATATCCCGTCCGAACTTCACATTTTCCTCTATCGTGTCGGCGTAGAGAAAGTCACTCTGCATGGCAACACCGAACATGCTGTGAAGTTCGTGCTGCGGGATTGTCCTCACATCCCGCCCGTCGATGAGAATCCTGCCCGAGTCGACGTCATAAAACCGCATGAGCAGGCGCAGGATTGTCGATTTTCCGCTGCCGGTCGCGCCGATAATCCCGAGCGTGCCGCCGCGCCTCACTGAAAAACTGATGTCGGCAACGTCGTATTTCTTTTTGTTGTAGGAAAAACAAACCTTATCGAATACTATGTAACCGTCAGGCCGAGGACGGCGCGGTATGGCTGTTTGCGACAGGACCGGCAGGTCCTCGCCGGTATTGAGTACCTCTGCAATTCTTTTGGCCGATGCGCTGCTGCGGGTGTACATGACAAACATCCGCGTGATTCCGAGCATCGCCTGCGAAATCATGGTAAAATACTGCGTGAAGGCGATGATTTTTCCGGTCTGCGTCTGCCCGCGGTCGACAAGCAGCGCCCCGATGAAAATCACCGCCACAATACCGGCATTCATTATTAAGGTCATAAGCGGGTTTGAGGCCGCCATGGTTATACCGGCCTTCTGCTCGGTCCGCATCAGCGTCACATTTGTCTTGTCAAAGCGCCGCCGCTCGTAGTCGGCCTTCGAGAGTGCTTTTATGACCCGGATTCCCTGCGCGTCCTCGCGGACCACCCGCGTCATGTTGTCGACAGCCTTCTGCACCTCGGTGTAGAGCGGCACGCCC
This sequence comes from Eubacteriales bacterium, assembly GCA_050946195.1. Lineage (GTDB taxonomy): Bacteria > Bacillota > Clostridia > Oscillospirales > CAG-272 > UMGS1002. The sequence goes on along the minus strand of JBMNUI010000036.1, from coordinate 4,299 downwards.
CGCCTGGAAATAAAAAAGACCGACAGAGTTATCAGCGGCAGAATCGAGAACATGATAAGCGACAGACGCCAGTCGATTATCAGCGTGATAACAAGTCCGCCGAAAAGCAGAATAGGCGCGCGCACTCCTATGCGCTGTATGCTCGTCAGAAACCTGTGGAAATGGTATGTATCGCTTGTAAGCCTTGATTCAAGGCTGGGTATCGTGAATTTGTCGACCTGCACGCCAGAGAGCCGCATGGTCTTGGCAAACAAATCATGCCTGACAAGCTCGCAGGCGTCGCGCGCCACCTTTGACGCCATGCGGTTGGCCGTGACGTTCATTGTCACGGCGGCGAGCGCGCAGGCAATCATCAAAACGCCTCCAACAATAATCTTTCCGACACTTCTCTGAGGTACAATTTCATCGATTATGTAGCTTAAAATATACGGTATAAAAAGCTCGACGAGGGTCCCCAGAACCTTGATGGTAAAGCCCCACGTCATGCGCTTGTAAAAGGGTTTGATATATTTGAGTAAGTACTTCATTATATCCTCATGCCGCAGCCTGCGGCTTGTTCTTTCATGTAGTCAAGAGTCCGCTTGTGGCACCGCGGTTAGTCCCCGCGTGCGGGCTTCGGTAATACCCGACATCACGCCGGCAAAAAGCCTCAGTTGTCGAGCGGCGAGTCTTCCTCAAATTCCTTGTTGACAGCATCAATCGCCCGCCGGGCAATTCTGTCAAGCATGGCGTTGAACTGCTCCATTTCCTCGTCGCTGAAACCCTCGGTGAGGTATTCGTTCCAACTTCGTATCACGGCGGTCACCTCAGGCAGCACGTCATAGGCCTTTTTGGTGGGATAGACAAGCTGCTCGCGCCGGTCCTTTTCGTTCTGCCTGCGCTCGACAAACCCTCTTTGCTCAAGTTGTGCCAAATGGCGGGTCACGTTGCTTTTATTGATGTAAATATGCCGTGCTATCTGCTCCTGCGACATTCCCGGATGCCGGCAGAGGGTCAGGATATAGCTGAGATGGCCGCCGCCAAGCCCGGTGTCCTTGAGCTTTTCAGCTCGGTACATCACGGCGCAGCGGCTTATGATACTTATTTTCCTCATAAAAGACGGCATGGAGAAATCTCCTTTTCCACTTTTTTTATGCAATAAAAAAGTTGCGTCCGCAACATATTATATCACACATCCCGCCATTGTCAATAGTTTGTCATTCAATAAAATGCACCACATGACAAAAAACAGCGCCGCCTGCCGACGGCCTGTCGGCAGCGTTGTGCGGCGCCTTTTCTGCGATGTCCGGTTGCCGGCAATCGAGCCCCGGCAAAGTCCCGGCTCGAAACTCAGCCTATGGCGCTGTTCATCCCCGACTCGCGCCCGACCACCTCGGCTATAATCTCCTTGTCTATTTCTGTAAAGTCATCATTTATCGACATGCTTCCCATTGTGTTTTTTAAGGTACCGGCCGGCCTGTCTCGTCTTGTGCCGTTCATTGATCTGCCGGCTGCATAGCCTATTGCTCCGGCGGCTGCAAGCCCCACCGCAACCGCGCCTAAGGTTAAGAACAGATTGTTTTTCATTTTGCTTCCTTTCTGCTTTTCCGGTTTTACGGATATCTCAAGTAGCCGATGGGCATAAAAAGACCCGTGTATAATATCTTGTCGCATTATCACATATCATATTCTTTTTTTGAAAAACTCCGATACTTTATCGCCGCGTACTCAAGCGCCCGGCGCTTTAGCCTGTATGCACTGCGCCGCGAGATTTTCAGCAGCTCGGCGCACCTCTCGACAGTCTCGCACCTGATGTAATGGTAATAAAGAAACAATTTCCGGTCGTCCGGTGGCAGCGAGGTCACAAATCTTTTAATTTCAAACATTTTTGCCTTAATGTATGCCTCGTCGTCCTCACCGAAAGCCCCGCACCCGTCGTCTTCCCGATTGTCACGCTCCCTGAAGTATTCTTTTTCGTACTTGTTAATTTCTACCATTTTGAGGCCGAAGCGGTAGTTTTCAAGATATTCGGCCATTTCCGCCACAGCACTTGGTCTGTTATCGGTAAAGCTCATTTTGCCCCGCTTTCTTTTCCTCCGGCAGAAAAACCCTGCTCGGCAACAAGTCGCCAAAAACCTTACATAACGTACCCTAAATCCATTCTTTTAAATTCCTGATTCAGCTGTTTGCCATACGAGTAACTTTGCAATTCTGACAAGAAAACCGCGAACATTTGTTCTGGCTTGTATAAATTATACTATATTACCCTTTATATGTCAACTGCTTCTCGACATTTTTCTGGAACATTTTACCGAGCAAAAGTTCAGCCCCCAGACGGGGATTCCCGCCTGAGGGCTGAATGAATTCCGTAAAAAGCGCTTATGTAACTCTTACTTCGCTTTTTCCTCGGACATCTCGCGGTTTATGACCAGCCTGCCGTCCTCAATTTTGGCAGACCAGATTGTGTGCTGCGGGCATTTCTCAACACATATGTTGCATCCGGTGCACTGATCATAACTAATTTTGGCAAGGAAGTTTGAAACCTCAATCGCCTTTGAGGGGCAGTTGCGCTCGCAGATTTTGCAGCCTATGCAGCCCACCCTGCACTGAGCGCGTGTCACCGCGCCCTTCTCCTGTGACTTGCAGGCCACCCACTGGGTCGCGTCGTAGGGTATCATCTCGATAAGCCCGCGCGGACAGGACTTGACACAGGCAGCGCAGCCGCGGCATTTTTTGCTGTCAACCACAGCCACGCCGTCGACTACTTCAATGGCGTCGTACGGGCAGGCGGCCACGCAGGTCCCAAGGCCGATACAGCCGTAGGAGCAGAGCTTGTCGCCCCCGCCGAGCAGCTGCGCGGCAACGCAGTCGGCAACACCCTTATATACATACTTCTTGGTTGCCAGATTGCCGGTGCCCGAGCACATAACCTGCGCCCTTTTCCTCACGGTCCGCTCAACTTCGACACCCATTATCCTGCCTATTGCCTCAGCAACCGCATTGCCGCCGACGCTACAGGCATTTGGGCTTGCCTCGCCCTTTACAATGGCCTCGGCAAGCTGGGCGCAGCCCGAGTACCCGCAGCCGCCGCAGTTGGCGCCCGGTAAAAGCTCGGTTATCGCTGTTACCCGCTCGTCGGTCTTAACTGAAAAGACCTTTGCGGCAATGGCAAGCAGGACGCCGAAAACCAGCCCCAGTCCGCCAAGCACCGCTACGGGAATAAGTATTTCCTTCATCTCAAATCCCCCTTATGCAAAGCTGATTCCCGAGAATCCCGCAAAGGCCATTGCCAGAAGACCGGCGGCAATAATCGTAATCGGAAATCCGCGGAAAGCGCGCGGCATCTCTGCTTCATCCATCCTTGCGCGCAGACCCGCAAAAATCACGATTGCAAGCGTAAATCCGGTCGCCGCGGCAAAACCGAAGCAGACCGAGGTTGTAAAATTGTACCGGTTCTGGATATTGAGCAGCGCTGTGCCGAGGACCGCGCAGTTTGTGGTGATGAGCGGCAGGTATATGCCCATGGCGCTGTAGAGCGCCGGCACGAACTTGCGCAGAAACATCTCGATGAACTGTACCAGCACGGCGATTACCAGAATGAAGGCAACCGTCCGCAGATATTCAAGCCCCAGCGGCTCGAGCAGCAGGTAATAAACCGCCCAGGTTACGCCGCTCGAAAGTGTAATGACGAATATAACCGCCATTCCCATCCCGAGCGCGGTAGCCGGCTTATCGGACACACCGAGGAAGGGGCAGATGCCGAGGAACTTTGAGAAGATAAAGTTATCGACCAGTATCACGCCGAACATTATCAGCAAAACGTCGGTAAAGCTCATGCCTGCACCTCCTTTGTGGCCGCCGGCGCGGCGTTTGTGGCTGCCTCGGCAACAGCTTCTTTTTCAGACCTCTTGGCGTCTGCCTTGTTTTTCAGCGCCTGCACGGCAGCAATGACGCAGCCGAGTGTCAGGAAAGCGCCGGCAGGCAGGACAAACACCACTGCCGCCGGGTAGTTCTCGCCGAACACCTCAAAGCCGAGAAATGTCCCGTTGCCGAGCAACTCGCGTATCGAAGCTATCACAAACAACGCCAGCGTAAAGCCGATGCCACAGGACAGGCCGTCAATGGCGCTGGGCAGCACCGGGTTCTTTGAGGCAAAGGCCTCGGCGCGCGCCAGTATGATGCAGTTGACGACTATGAGCGGGAGGAATATCCCGAGTGCGCCGTAAAGGTCATAGAAGTAAGCCTTCATAAGCAGCTCAACTGCCGTCACGAATCCCGAGATAATCACGATGAATACCGCAATTCTCACCTGCTTGGGTA
>JBMNUI010000035.1:0-22510 GCA_050946195.1 Eubacteriales bacterium | reverse complement strand
GGACCCTTATCCCATAGTTTACGCATTGTTTGGCGACCGTGCGAAGCCTCTTTTTCCCGGCCGGCGTTTCGGTGTTGTGCGCTGAAAAAGGTCAGTGCAACGCCCGGCTCACTATCCGCGCGCCCCGCTTTTCGGTGAAAAAGGGGTCGTGCGTCCGGTCGTGCATAATACTCCCGTCGACCGTGAAGTAATTGTCGGCCCATTGCTGCTCGATGTGAATGAGAGCCCACTGTCGCCGGCAAAAGGCGAAGTGTTGGATACCCGAGAGCAGCATGTAGTCGTTTTCGGAATTCATTGTCCGTCGATTTCTTCCACAGTTATTCCGTCAAGCGGGGTTAGCTGATACGACCCGTCGGGATTTACTTTCAGGCTTCTATGTACCTTGGCCGAGGACAACGTTTTGTCGGTGTGGGTCCACCATATTACTTTTAAGACTTCCATGCTACCGGACGGACGGGCGGATGACTCATCGTTTTCAAACAGCTTAGGCAGCACTTCTTTAAGCTTTTCAGCATCCTGGTCGGAAAAACCTGTCTTTTCTGCCAGTTGCCTGTTGATACTGCCGAAGGTAACGTATATACCCTTGTCCACCCGGTGTTTCATTCCCATTGTGTCTCCGGACTTCTGAGACGGGTCTTTTTTATTTGTGGTCAGGTTTACGCTCTTAACAATCTGGTTACTCGTTACATCAACTGGTTCAACGCTAAAGGTGCTTTGAATGGTGACCGGTCCGCGGATTGCAATAGACGCGCTGGTATCGTCAACACCTGCCAGAACCTGTCCGAAAGCGCGGACATCATACCACTGCTGGCAGGCTACCCTTGCCTTTTTTTCACCGTCTTTATCTTTGGCAAGCTTCTTTATTTCTTCGTTTGCATCATAGCGATCTTTAATGCTGCGGCACTCGTCTTTCCTGTAATCGTCGGATTGGACAAGTATCGGCAGGCCGGCGTCAAGCAGACGGTTCCGAATCTTGCGCTTTAGGCACACATCGCTGATTTCACCATATCCTTCATAATTCACACGGGGGCGGTTGCCGTTGAGCGGGTCTCCGTTCGGGTTGGCGTTTTTCACGCTGATAATAACAGCAAAATCAATTTTCTTCGACAGACTCATCCTTTTGTTCCTCCTTGTTTTTGTTGTAAAGTTTTCTGCGCTGGTGTGAATAGCCGAGCAGGTACCTGCCGTCAAGCGGTTTGTCGCTCTCAAAATCCCCTTCTTTAAATTTGCTCATGATTTCGTCGATCTGCTGCTGGTACCATTCCGCTCCGTTAAGGCGCTGTATCGAGGGGTTGATCATGCCGAAAATCAGGGTCCAGGTGCGGAAGGGTTTGGCTGCAAATGCAGACATGTAGCGCACCGTATTGGTCGGGCGCGGATTTTTGTCGGAATCGTCCTTCTTGCCGGCCTGCAGGAATCGTGCATGGCTCTCAATCTTGTCTGCAATTGCAAGCAGTCTGCCGTAAAGATAACTTCGGTCACGGCAATTATTGTCGAGTTCCAATGAAAATACCTCCTTTTTATCAATGTAATATTTTCTTGTTATAGCGCAGGCTACGCCTGTTGCGTTTTCCCATTTTGACTTGTCCCAGCCGCCGTCCGCCTTACTGTATGAAAACGGATTTGAAACGCGGTTTACCGCGGCGTTTATCCAGCCACGGTCTATTTGCTCGCCGCGGATAATAACATGAAGCATGCGTTCCCGGGCTTGTTTTTGGATTTTTTTGTATCCCTCTCCCTTTGGTTCTCCGTATACCACTGCGATGATTCTGTCAACCCTTGGCGCGGATATGTATTCGTACTTGCCCTTTCTGAACCACCAGCAGCACTCTTCATGCCACCGTACAATACGCTCGATGTACTCGTTTTCCCGCATGTGCTGGTAGAATGTAACACTCATGCGTCCGGTTGTTGCCGCGTCGACAGCGATGACAGCAACCTGCCGCGTGATGTCGCGGAGTTTATCGGCATTGCCAAGGCCGCACAATGCATCTCTTAACTTTTTTGCGTAATCGGTCGCCAGGGTTCCCCGGGCTTTGATAAGCACGTCGGTGTCGGTTGTTTGAGTATCATCTTCCCCCAACAGTTCATCAGAAGCTGCAAAAGGATTGAGAGCAGGCTTGCCGTTGTCGATTGACCAGGCGACTATTGCCTGTGTGTCGCATTTATAGCCTTGTGTTGCAATTAAATATTTGAGCATTGCATGCGCTTTTCCGCTTGCTTCGGTACTGATGGCATTTGACTGTTCGGCTTCAGTAAACCTGCCGCGATATGTATAATTCGTTTCATCGTTGCAACTGATAAGTTTTGCCCCATAGGTAGAAGAATTTATACCTTTCGGGTGTTTGAAGGTCAATGTGCTTTCCTTGCCCGTCACATAACACAGTCCGAAAATGCCTCCCCCTTTCTCGGCCAGATAGTTTTGCCATGCCTCGGCGACTGTGGCATCATCCCAGAGGTGAGGTGTCAGGTCATCCGGTATTTCCACCGAGAACCGGACGAATTGCTTGTAAAGCTCATTTTGAAGTTCCTTGTCGGTCTTCTTTTGTCCATTGCTTTTTAATGGATTCAGCTTTTCTTTATCAACAATAATACCCGATTTCCGCAAATAATCCAGCAGTGTTCCCTTGATTAAATAATTGTAAACTGCCCGGACTTTGGGATGTCGGTCATGCCAATCTTCCAGCAGTTTAAAATATTCAGTACGTTTTTTTTCATCATAGCACAGGTATCCGAGTTCATCATGCAAAGGGTGGGGAGCAATACCACTTGTACGGTCTGCTGAATCTTCTGTACAAGGAATTACAATTTCTTTTGGGCTATATTCAGCGCGTCTGAAATTGCCGTCGGCATCAATTATAACAATAATGTCGGTTTTTTTGGTCATATGACCTGCCGGCAGAAGGACATTTCCTTTCTCATCGGGAACCCCGATAATGTCCTTTACGTTGTCATATGTCAGAGCTAAGTTGCCAAACCAGTTCAAACAGAATCACCCTCTTCCGCTTCTTTGAAATTAATGCCATTAACAAAGCGCTTGAAGCTGTAGTCCGGCCCGTATTGGCGTACGACACGGTAAAGCTCAACTTTTTCGGGGGGAGGGAATTCAATTATTCCATCCTTCATTGTCTGTCTCCAGAGCCGTATCACCAGCTCGTTTTTGCCGGTCTCATCAGGATAGCCGAAGCTGTGGAACATAAGACCGAAATCAAGCGGGCCGTAGTTGTCATAAAACCCCGCTCCTTCGCCGAAATCACAGGGCTCAACATACGCCTGACACTCTCTTGTCCCCAAAAAGACGTCGCGCCGGCCGCCCTGCTCGATGCAGCGCTTTGCAATGTTGTGATGCTTGTGTTCATTGCGGTCAACAGCCAGATCTGCGCGCTGTTCGTTCCATTCAAAATGAGCGAGGACCTTATATTCAACATCGTGCAGGTACGTGTAGTATGCGAGGTCGTTGCCGCCGTTCATTTTTAAGGTACGTATACCCTTACTCTCGGTCTGAATTTTTTTGATGACACGAACCGCATCGACGTACCAGATAAAGGTCGGTTTCCAGTATATGCTCTCGAGAATTCCCTTCAGGGCCTGATATGTGGGAACCTGATATGTAAATTTTTCTCCTCCCGGGCGGGTGAGGGGGTCTGAAAACAATGCATACCTGCCGTAAACCTTAAAGCTTACCGAATTTCTTTTTACTTCCATAATTAAACCTCATACACTCAAAAATGTGTGGCTGCCGGCGATGTCAATGCCCAGTTCGTCATCATAAAAGCCGTCAGCAAGTATTGTCAGTCCGTTGTCTGATGAAAGTGCCCCGCGCGCCACAAGCTTGTCTGTTTGGAATTTGTAGAGCGAGACCATATAGCGCTCAAGACGGCGGAGCAGCTTTTGCTTTTCGGCCAGATCTGTTTCGGTGCGGTATTCCTCCAGCAGTTTATGGCTGTCACCATAGTTGGTCAGCACCTCGATCTGACCCGGGGCAATGACATAGAATTCATCTGCGGCCGACCTTATCGCGCAGGTCAGAAATAACTGTGTTTTTTCGCTGTTTGCATATGTTGCATATGCATTTCTGCCCTGACGGTTTTTTGTCAACAAATCATAAATCGAACCTCCTCCCTTTGTCGGGTAATCCATCTGGTTTCTGCGTTCGTAAAAATAATGTTTATAGTAAGTGTTGATATCCAAATGCCCTTCATCAAAAAGCATTCTGGTTTTATCGGCTCCAATTTTTATGTCTTCGAGCCGGCTCAGGTTCTCACCCGCGATGTTTACTACATACACTTTTTTTATTTCGTCATATTCGCCGTGCCTGTTGCAGCGCCCGGCAGCCTGATATATGCTGTCCAGCCCGGCGAGGTCGCGTATTACACATTCGAATGAAATATCAACGCCGGCCTCAATGAGCTGTGTGGAAACACAGATCACGTTCTCACCACGTGAAAGCATACCGCGCAGGTCTGATATAACCTTATCACGATGGGCGGGGCACATGTTTGTGCTCAGATGCAGGACATTTTTTTCGCTGGACTTCAGGTGCAGATAGAGTGACTTGGCTGCGGCTTTGGTATTGACGATAATCAAGGTTGAGGTATTGTGCTTTTCAAGGACGAAATCGGCTAATTCTTCGTATGAGTAGCCGGCGGGGCGGAGTGCGTTTACAATTTCGGTGCGCTTCGGGATTTTTCCGCAAACCGCGATTGACGGATGTTCGGATAAAATCACAGGACGCTGAACCTTGTCAAGCAACGGCCGGGTTGCCGTGCATAAGAGAACGGTAGTACCGCAGGCTTTGTTTAAGAAGTTTAAAACACTGTTGAACAAATGGACGCACTTTACCGTCAGAGTTTGGATTTCATCGAAAATTATTACGCTCCTCGCCATGTTGTGCAGTTTTCTCAGGGCGCTGGCTTTGGCGGAAAACACACTTTCAAGAAACTGTACCTGGGTGGTCAGAATTATCGGTGAATCCCAACGGTCGGTGTGCAGCTTGTAATACTCCGGGTCATCCGGCAGGACATTTGAATGATGCTCGAGGACAGTCTCGGCGTCAGTATTCAGCGCCCTGCGTATTTCAATTGCGGTTTGGGATAAAATCGAAAGGTAAGGTATCACATATATAATCCGGTCAAGATTGTGCTCTCTCGCATGTTCAAGTGCAAACCGCAGGCCCGACAATGTCTTGCCGCCACCCGTAGGCACTTCCAGCGTATAGACACCTATTTCCCGCTGGCCTGCTTCCGCGCATTGTCTGGAAATGTCATTCCGCAATTCAATTATTGCCTTGTCCGACTTATTGTTACCGGCAGTCAATTTTTTAAGATATTTATTGAGTTCATTCAGCATTTTCTCCCAGTCAGGTTGTTTCGGAACATATTCCTCACCGCGCTCAAAAAGGTATGCGTCCAGCCTGTCGGCATCTACCACACAGGAATATAACAGCTTTACAAGCATCATAATACCGAAGGTTTTGTCCGGCAATGTTCCCAGTACCGCCTTAAGCTCGTCAAACAATACATCAGGACTTATTTTCGGGTTATTGTTCATTGCCGGCGGCTTTGAGGACGAGGTAAATTCCGAAACAAGCGGAGTGCTGCCGTCGGGGGATAAAAAGTCGCGCAGGCTTCCGTGGTGGGATACAATTACATTTGCAAGCATCTCGGCAACCGGCAGGGAACTGAAATAATCCTCATAAGCTGCTCTCGCGCCGTATATGCTGTGGTGGACAGCTCCTTTCTTTTGTTCCTGGGCGAACAGGTAGTTTTGAAACTCAGTGGTTGCTTTGCCGGTATCGTGATACAAGGCTGCCATACTGGCAAGCCCCGATAATCCGAAGGGCTCGGCCCACTTTGATGATAATTCAACAACTTTATTTAAATGTTCAATGAGAAGTTGTTTTCGGCCGTCGTTTGTCTTGCGTGCATAATAAACCATAATCGTTCTCCGGCAATACTGCATTTTTATACAATATTACTTGGTTATCATAAATCATATCACATTATGTCAATAATGTAAATCCATATCTGTAACAATTTGTTTATAATACCAATATTATTTGTTGCTTTTGTACAAAAAGCCGGCATATCGGTTTTTCCGATATGCCGGCTGACCTTGGATTTTTTGCTTTGGAGATCTTCAAATGAAAAACAGCGTCCCGGCGTCAAAGAGTTCGCCCTTGCCGAGCGAAACCGCCTTTTTACCGTGTGCCAAGCAGAATTTGCGTATTGATTCCCCGTCGGGGTGGTTGTCGAGGCTGCCGCAGAAAAATACCTTGTCGGAGCAGGTGCCCGAGGCGCCGCCTATAAAACCGGTGTCATACCCCTCAAGCCGCACGTATCGCGGACGGACTAAAAGCACGTCAATGCCGCATTCCTGCGCGCTCCGTGCGATGTCGCGGTCCTGGGTGATTATCGCGCTGTCGCCGACAATTACTGTCGAGCATCGGGCATAACCCTGTCTTACACCAATAATCCGTGCCCCATTTTTTGCTGCAATTTCTGATATATGACGCGACATGCTGTCTGCTCTCCCCAAAATGAACCTGCTGACCGGCGCCGCGTTGAAGAGCACGTCTTGTGGATATTTGTCCCCGACCGGCTCGTCAGACATAACAAGCTCAAACCTGCCGGCTGATGTGATGTGATCGATTTCACTTTTTGCAATCTTGTAGTAATCCCGGTGGGTGAGCAGAACGCCCCCGAGAAGGAAAAATAGCATATCGGGGTGAGAGGCGACCGGAGCGGGGAGCGCGGGGAAGGGAGGGAGAGGCAGAACTTCAAACCCCAGTTCTCGGAGCGAGCTTCGGCAATCCCCGGGCAGCCGGCAGTCTGTCACGGCAAGCATCGAGTCACCCCCTTGCTTTGTGCATGTATAATCCAAGTTTCAGTGATACGGAACACCGGCCTGAAGTCAGGCCGGTGTTCTTTTAGTCGTAGTTTTCGCGCTTTTTCTTTCTGACAGTATGGAATACAAGATATCCTGCGACAAGCACTATCACAACAGCGCAGCTTACATATATTGCGGTGCCGAGCGAGCTCTTGATCTTGAGTTCCTCCCAGAGGCTGTTGAGCAACTCAAGTTTCTCGGGGGGCAGGTTTTTGTAGAATTGAGTCTTGACCTCCGCGGCATCCGAGTAAAGAATGTCCATCGCGTCCTCATGGACCGAGCTGATAAACTCGATATATTCGGGCGAGGAGGTGACCAAAGTGTTGGGCGAGGCGTAATAGGTGTATTCGGCGTTTGCAATTGCTATTTCTTCGGAGAGCATGAAGTTGATGTAGCGCTCGGCAATAAGTTTGTTTTTGGAAGAGGCCGGAATGCATATCGCGTCGACAAAGATGTTGGTGCCCTCTTTCGGATAATAAAACGCAAGCTTGTCGTTATCATTGTACATGGTCAGAAAGTCACCTGCGTAATAAGGAGCGATGGCGGCCGAGCTGCTTATCATTTTGTTGTATATCTCGTCCATAACATATCCCTGGACGATTGATTTCTGCTGTTTGAGCAGGTCAAGCGCCTCCCGCCACTGTTCCTCTGTCGCCTCATTGACGTCATAGCCGAGGTAATAGAGCGCCGTGCCGAAGGCGTCGCGCGAATTGTTGAACTGCGAGATGTAGCCCGAGTATTTCTCGTTCCACAACAGTGCCCAGCTACCGAGGGTTTCTTCGTTTGGGTCTACAAGCTCGGTGTTGTAAATTATCCCGACCATGCCGTAGGTATAAGGAACAGAATACTCGTTCGTCGGGTCATAGTAGGCATTCTCGCCTAAGAACTTCTCGTCGATGTGCTTAATGTTCGGAATATTGGAGAAGTCGAGCTTGGCAAGCAGGCCTTCGGAAATCAGACGTTCGACCATGTAGTCGGAAGGAAAGATAACGTCGTAATTTGCCGCCCCGCTGCTCAGTTTGGCATACATCGATTCATTGCTCGAGAAGGTCGAATAATTGACCTTCACCCTCTCGCCATAGGTTTCGTAGTAGTACTCCTCGAAGGCGGCGTTGACATCGAGCGAGCCCTCGGAGCCGTCCGAGATGTATTCGCCCCAGTTGTAGACATAAAGAATCGTGACATCCGACTCCTGACCGCAGCCGGCAAGACCGGTGCAGGCAAATAGAATTACCGCTACAAGCAGTAAAAGTGTTCTTTTCAACTCATCGCTTCCTTTCTTATTTTATTTTTGTTGTTGTTTTCACCGAAGGTACCGGCAAAGTTAATGATGAGCAGCAGTACGAGTATTGACAGGATTATCAGCGTGCTGAGCGCGTACATGCTGAATTTGACCTGATGCGCCGTCTGGTTGTAAATATAAAGCGGCAGGGTTTGGAAATCCGGAGAGCTGACGAAATGGCTTATCACAAAGTCGTCGAGTGAGAGCGTAAATCCCATTATCAGCCCGGATACTATACCCGGCGTTATGAAAGGGAGTTCAACCTTAAAGAAAGCGCGGGCCGGAGTGCAGCCGAGGTCGAGCGCGGCCTCGGTCAGGTTTCTGTCCATCTGCAAAAAGCGCGGCCTCACCGAGAGAATCACATAGGGTATATTGAAGGTGGTATGCGCGATTAACATGGAGGTGCGGCCGAGCGGGGAACCAAGCCCGACAATTGAGGCGGTTACCACAAAGAAGAGCATCATCGACACGCCGGTGACAATGTCGGGGTTCATCATCGGAATATTGGTCACCGACATTATTATATTCCTTAAATGGCGCCTGCGCATGCGGTCAAGCCCCAGCGCAGCAAAAGTGCCGATGATTGTAGCGAGCACCGATGAGGTTACCGCCAGAAAAAGCGAGTTTTTCAGCGACTCAAAAGCCCTTGTATCTCTGAAGAGCTGCTTGTACCAGTAGAACGAAAACCGGGAAAATGAGCCGAGCTCCCCGGCTTCGTTGAAGGAGAAAATCACCAGCACCAGTATCGGGGCATAAAGCAGGGCGAATATCAGCCCCATATAAATCCTTGAGATAACCTTCATACCACAAACCCCCCGCTGTTGCTGTCGGAGAAGCGGTTCATGACGGCTACCGAGATGATGATAAGAATCATCATGACCAGAGATATCGCGGCTCCGGTATGATAGGTGGAGGGGTGCTGGAATTGCCGCTCTATCGTGTCTCCGATGAGGTCAAAGGCGCCGCCGCCCAGCTTCTGCGAAATATAAAAGGTGCTGATGGAAGGAACAAATACCATCGTGGTGCCCGAGATAACCCCGGGGAGCGATAGGGGTATGATTACCTTGCCGAGTACCTGCAGGCTGTTGCATCCGAGATCAGCGGCGGCCTCTATATAGCGCGGGTCGAGTTTTGTCAGGACAGTGTAAATAGGGAGCACCATATAGGGCAGAAAGTCGTAAATCATGCCGAGAATGACCGCCCCGCCGGTACCGATTATCTTTATCCGGCCAAACCCAAGTGAGACAAGCAGGGAATTGAGCAGTCCGCCGTTGTCAAGCAGGGCCATGAGCGAATAGGTCCGGATAAGCAGGCTGATCCACATCGGGAGCATAAGCAGCAAAAGCAGCACGCGCCGGGCTGTTTTGCCTGTTCTTGACATAAAATATGCGAGAGGATAACCGATAAGCAGGCAGATAATCGTGGCAATAAATGCAAAGCTCACCGAGAGCAAAAAGATATTCGAGTAATCGGTAAGCGATGCTAGATTATTGAGTGTGAAATTGCCCTCGGAATCGGTCAGGGCATAGTAAACCACAAAGAGCAGCGGGGCAATGATAAACAGAATTGACCAGACGACATGGGGGGCTGCCGCAGCACGTTCAAGCAGCGAACGGTACTTAATGTTACTCCGCATATCGCTCCTCCGCCGGCTCCTCACGAATTTCGTCGACGTCAGAGAGGTGCTCCAGTTCCTCGCTGTATGAGGAGTAATCGCCGACGCGGCTTGAGTATTTTGATTTTTTCATGACGTGAATCGCATCGGGCTCTATATAAATCCCGATTTTCGCCTCTGGGGCAACATAATCGGTGGTTTGTATCATCCATTTATAATCGTCGACATCGACAATTACCTCATAATGCACGCCCTTGAAGGTGACATTGACGACCTTACCGACAAGCATTCCGCGCTCGACCGGCACAACGTCGACGTCCTCGGGGCGTATTACGATGTCGACCGGTTCGTTTTTCTCAAACCCACAGTCAAGGCAGTCGAAGACCTTGCCCGAGAATTCAGACTTGTAGTCCTCAAGCATCACGCCGTCGAGGATGTTGCTCTCACCGATAAAGTCTGCGACAAAGGCGTTGACCGGCTCGTTGTATATGTCGACCGGCGAGCCGATTTGCTGTATCCGGCCTTCTGCCATGACAACAACCGTGTCCGACATCGTGAGGGCTTCTTCCTGGTCATGGGTCACATAAATGAAGGTGATGTGGGTCTTCTTCTGAATATTCTTCAGCTCGTTCTGCATGTCCTTGCGGAGCTTTAAGTCGAGCGCGGCCAGCGGCTCATCGAGCAGCAGCACCTTGGGGTTGTTGACCAGCGCGCGCGCGACAGCGACCCGCTGCTGCTGGCCTCCCGAAAGGGTTGAGACATGGCGTTTCTCAAAGCCGCGCAGGTTTACCAGCTCCAGCATTTCTTTGACCCGGGTTCTGATTTCCTTTTCACTGAGCTTTTTTATGCGCAGTCCGAAGGCAATGTTTTCATAGACATTCAAATGCGGGAAAAGTGCATACCGCTGAAATACCGTATTGACCTGCCGGCGGTATGGGGGCAGGTCGTTTATCCGTTTGCCTTCAAAAAAAACATCGCCCGAATCGGGTGTCTCAAAACCACCGATGATTCTCAGTGTTGTGGTCTTTCCGCAGCCCGACGGACCAAGCAGTGTGATGAATTCCTCATCGTGGATATCAAGGTCAATATTGTCGAGAACAGTCTCCCAGTCAAATGACTTACTGATACCCTTGAGGCGGATGAGAACGGGTTTTTCCATTTAACATAAAGACTCCTCTGCTTAAAAAAACTTGGTATTTTGGAGCGAAAACAAATAGCCTCAAAAGCATCATCTGCCCGGGCTTTTTCGCTTTATTTACCTTGAGCCACATTATATCAGAAAATCACAAAAAATCAATATATTTTTATAAAAAAACAGGCCGGCGACCAAATATTACAGGAGCAGTTATTAGCAGCAGTAAAAGGCCGAGTACTGCCTTTAACCTACCGGATGACTTGGGATAGGACATAATACTAAAGTTCACGGCGGTGTATTCTGTGCCGCATACACTTAAAAATGAAAAAAGACGGCAGACATTTCCGAATGTCTGCCGTTCCTTCGGCTGAAACCGAATTATAATCAGGCGCGGCTTATTTTGCCTGAACGCAGGCAACGAGCACAAACCTTGACGGTCCTGCGGGTTCCGTCAACGATTGCTCTGACTTTGCGGATATTGGGTTTCCAAGCTCTGTTGGTCTTGCGGTTTGAGTGGGAGACGTTCTGCCCGAAGGTTACGCCTTTTCCGCAAACGCAGCATTTTGCCATTCTAACACCTCCCCGGTGCACATATATGCACATGAAATGGAAAAACACACAGCAGGGGCTATTATAGCATACACATATTCAAAATGCAAGGGTTTTTGCAAAAAAACATGACATCATACCTGCGTTATCAAAAGATATGACCCACTTTACAGGGAAAATATAAGCAGGAACTCCGAGATACAGCAAATTGAGGTTGAAAACTCCTGAGCCGGAGCCCGGAGGGCAAAGGCGGAAGGAGCTTTTTTTGTGGTTTTTAGGTGTGAATTTGAAAATAACCCTTGAAAAATCGGACATAGGGGAGTATAATATACTGGCAAACGAAGTTTAAGGAGAGCTACCATGGGCCAGTTTCATCTTGTCGATCATCCGCTGATAACTCATAAGTTAACAATTATGAGAAATAAAAAGACCGGCTCGAAGGATTTCCGCGAGTTGCTCAACGAAATATCGCTGCTTATGGGCTATGAGCTCACGCGCGACCTGCCGCTTGAGGAAGTGACAATCGAGACCCCTATTGCCAAGACCAAGGCTAAGATGATTGCGGGCAAAAAACTTGCCATTGTCCCGATACTTCGCGCCGGCCTCGGAATGGTCGACGGACTTATGTCGCTGGTGCCGGTGGCAAAGGTAGGACATATCGGGCTCTACCGCGACCCCGAGACTCATAAGCCGGTTGAATACTACTGCAAGCTGCCAAAGGATATAGAAGAGAGAATTGTTATTCTGGTTGACCCCATGCTGGCCACCGGTGGCTCGGCGTCAGATGCCATTTCAATGATAAAGCATCACGGCTGCACGCATATCCGGGTGATGTGCATTGTGGCGGCTCCCGAGGGCGTGGCGAAAATTCAGGCCGAGCATCCCGACGTCGATATTTACTCGGCCGCACTAGACGACCACCTGAACGATCACGCATATATAGTCCCGGGACTGGGAGACGCCGGCGACAGAATCTTCGGTACAAAATAAAACCGTAATATACAACTATGGAGGGCGATTTAAAGTTGCCCTCTCTTCATATTCACATATTAATCAGAAATGTGGCCGCCGGGGGCGGAGGGAGTAAACATGCGCACACTGAAAATCACGCGCAACGACGCCGGACAGCGGCTTGACAAGTTCCTTTCAAAAGCCGTGAGCGGGCTGCCGGCTTCGCTTATGTACAAGTATATCAGGACAAAAAAAATAAAGGTAAACAATGCCCGGTGTAAGCAGGGCTATATTCTTGCCGAGGGCGACGAGGTCCAGCTTTACATCAAAGACGAATTTTTCAGCCCGCCCGAGCGGAATTCAATTACGCTCGGCTCGATTGTACCGAAGCTCTTGATCATCTATGAGGACGACAATATAATGCTGCTCAACAAGCGGCCGGGTGTGCTGGTGCACGAGGACGCCGGGGGCAGCACCAACACGCTTATCATGCACATATGGGCATATCTATACCAGAAGGGCGAGTATGACCCGGCGGCCGAGCTGTCTTTCACCCCGGCGCTCTGCAACCGCATAGACCGAAACACCGGCGGCATTGTCATTGCCGCCAAAAACGCCGCCGCCCTGCGCGAGATGAACGAGAGAATCAGGCTCGGCGAGGTCGGAAAATATTATATCTGTGCGGTTCATGGCATACCGCCCAGGCCGGCCGCAACGCTTCACGGCTGGCTCATAAAGGACAGCGAGCGCAATATAGTCACGGTGTCCGACACAAAAATGCCGGGCGGCAGGGAGATTATAACCAAATACCGAGTAATTGCCAGCCGGAGCGGCGACTCGCTGCTCGAGGTCGAGCTGATTACCGGGCGGACCCACCAGATCCGCGCTCAGCTTTCGCATATCGGCTGCCCGCTGCTCGGAGAGGGGAAGTATGCCAAAAACCGCGAGGATAAAAAAAGGGGGTACAAGCATCAAGCCCTCTATGCGTGGCGCGTCCGCTTTAATTTTGCAAAGGATTACGAGGGTATTCTGCAATACCTTCGCGGCAGGGAGTTTTCACTTCCCCGGGAGGAGATATGGTTTCTGAAGGATTTTTCGTAGCCCGCTTTTATAAGTTTGCCGGGGACCGCGCGGGACGGTTGCTTTTACTGGCCTTGGGAGGTGTTCTTACCGGACTGACTCTGATTTTCAATGAAGCAGGCCTCTTTGAGTGGCTGACGCTGGTTCCGGCGGCGTATGTGCTGGTCGACCTTGCGCGGCGGCAGGATACAAAGCTCAAATCCGCATACGGGTACGGATTTGTTTTTTTCATGAGCTTTTACCTTGTGATTTACCACTGGTTTATCTATCTCTACCCGCTCGAGTTCACCGGTATGAGCCGCGTCTCGGCGGCAATCGTGGTGCTCGCCGGCTGGGTGGGCCTGCCTCTATTCCAGTCGCTTTGCGGCGGGCTGGTTTTTGTCATGGCGGTGCTGCTCGGCAGGACCAAAATGGTGAGAAAGCACCCTATTATGCTACCCTTTCTCGCGGCGTCCTTGTGGGTGATTTTTGAATGGAGCCAGACCCAATACTGGACCGGCGTGCCCTGGGGGAGGCTTGCCATAGGGCAGTGCGAAATGCCGGCAATGATAGGGGCGGCCTCGCTTTTTGGGTCGTATTTGATAACCTTCTTTATTGTTGCAGTGAATTTTTTTCTTGCCACAGCGCTGCATGAGAGGCCGAAGGCCGGGCTATGTGTGTCGCTTGCCGTCGGGATGTTTGTATTCAACGCCGGCTTAGGCGGGCTGCTGAATTATCTTGACACCAAAAAGCCCGAGGAGATAATCACCGCCGCCGTGATTCAGCCGAATATCGGCTCGGCCGACAAGTGGGATATTGAGCTCTCCGAGATGATCGACATCTGCGAGGGCTATACCCTTGACGCCGCTGTGTCCAGCCCGGATTTGATAATCTGGCCCGAGACGGCGGTGCCGGCCGTGCTCCAGACCAGCCCCAATACCACCCGGCGGCTGTCCGAAATGTCGGTTGAGTGCGGGATTCCTATACTTGTCGGGATGTTTACCGAGGACGAGGAGGGGCGCGATTATAACTCGCTCGTGCTGTTTGAGCCCGACGGGAGTTACGGTGAGCAGGTCTATTCAAAGCGCCGGCTGGTGCCCTTTGCCGAGCTTATTCCCTGGCGCAGCTTTTTCACCTTTCTGATTCCGCCGCTGACTGAAATTGCCATGCTTGAGGAGGACGTCTACCCCGGACGGGACAGCGGCCTGATAGAGTCGGGCGGTGTGGTACTGGGCCCGTTTATCTGCTTTGATTCGATATACGAGAGCCTTACAATTGAGACCCTGCGTGACGGCGCGCAGATTCTGGTGCTTTCGACTAATGACTCGTGGTTCTATGATTCGGCCGCCGGGCGGATGCATCTTTCGCAGGCCAAGCTGCGCGCCGTCGAGAGCCGGCGCTGGGTGCTGCGCGCGGCAAATACCGGTATCTCGGCGGTAATAGCGCCGTCGGGACAGGCAATTCAAATTCTCAGGCCGCTTATCGGGGGCTATATTGTTGCAGACGTAGGTGTCAGGGATGATATGACGCTCTACATGAGGGTCGGGAACATAATAGTCGCCGCCGCAGCGCTTTTCTGTTTGTTGCCGCTTTTTGCGGGGGCGCTGCCCCCGATCAAGACCCTTTTTGAAAAAAAGGTCTTGAGGAACCCCAAAATCTTTTAATACGTGGGGCTCCGCCCACACCCTGATAAAAGCTAATCTTGTAGCGCAAGTCTAAAAAGCACCCTCACATGGGAGGCTGTTAGTTACCTGCTTGAATACTACTCAACTTAGTTTCCCGTGGCTATATTGCGAGCGTTTTTTGGCCCATAATCATCATCATCATTATGCCAAATATTTTCAGATATTTCTTGCTTATCATCCGAAGAAAAATAGTGCTCAAAAAAATCATTTATAATTTCCCATTTATGTTTAATATCACTCCCGGATAACATATACATACGTTCAATACAAACAACTAAAAAAATAACTTTATATGTATCTTGCCCCGGCCTAATTTTTTCCATGTCTTCAGCAACAGTAACAAATCTTTCAACAGTATTGACTAAACGCCTTGGAACTAAGTATATTTCATCTTCCTCAGATATTTCATTCGAATCATCATAAAACTTATCATTTTCAATTTTATAAACGGTATTAATAAAATTATCTACTTCTTCATTAGTTTTAAAATACGGACGAAAGAAATTAAATATTTTTCTAAAGTAGTCATCCATATAAACCTATTCCCCTCAAATTATCAAAAACATAGATTAATAACACTTAGTGGTCACAAGGCTTCGTTTCGGCTAAATACCGAACCCCCCGTCAACACCGATAATCTGCGCGGTGATAAACGCCGCGTCGTCGGAGGCGAGGAAGAACACCGCGGCCGCGACGTCGGCGGGGGTCCCCAGCCGGCCGAGCGGGGTTTCGTCAATCAGCGATTGGCAGGCCGACGCCGGGAGCTCGGCGTTCATGTCGGTGTCGATGACCCCCGGCTCAATACAGTTGACCGTAATGCCCGAGGGCCCGAGCTCTTTTGCCAGCGCCCGGGTGAACCCGCGCAGCGCCGATTTGGTCGCCGAGTAGGCGACCTCACAGGAGCCGCCTACACGCCCCCAGACAGAGCCGATATTGATAATCCGCCCGTTGTGCTGTGAAATCATGTGCCGGGCGGCCGCGCGGGTGACATATATTGTGCCCGAGAGGTTGGTGCCGCAGAGCATATTCCAATCCTTATCGGATAGCTCGGTAAAAAGGCCGGAGCGGGCAACCCCGGCATTGTTGACCAACACGTCAATGCCGCCGAGGATTTCAGCGGCCTCGGCTACCGCACGGTAAGCCGCCTCGGGGTCGGATATGTCGGCTTGGATCGGAGTGGCGCCGGTCCTTTGCGCGAGGCAGGCCGCCTCTGTTTTGCTTTCCTTGTAGATAAAAGCCACCCGCCAGCCCGAAGCGGCAAATTTTATGACGCACCCGGCGCCGATGCCCCGCGAGCCGCCGGTTATCAGGACTCTTTTCATCATTTGTTTATAATCTTCCTTTTTGATAGTTTACCCGCTTTTCGGGGTCAGGCTGACCCCGTCGGAAACGAAAACTATGCCGTCGCCCCCCGGCTCATCTGTCCTGTATACCGTAACACCCGCATTCATGAGCTTTTGCAGGGTGACGGCATGCGGGTGTCCGTAGCTGTTGCCCCGGCCGCAGGAGATGACGGCATATTTCGGCAAGACTGCGGCGAGAAATTCCGGGGAGGTGGAGGTGTTCGAGCCGTGGTGACCGACCTTGAGGAGGTCGCATTTGAGCATGTCCGGGCCGTATGTTATAAGCATTTCAGCCTCGGAGGTAGTCTCGGCGTCGCCGGTCAGAAGAAATGAGGTTTGCCCGAATTCGATTTTCAGGACAATACTGTAGTCGTTTGTGTTCTTGTAATTTTGTGAATTAGGTGCTAGGATTGTCGCCTTCATTTCGCCAAGTGTGAATTCCGAGCCGGTTTGGGCTACAATCACCTCGGCGCCCGACTTGTCTATGGCATCGGTCATCCGGGTGTATGTGGCGCTGTTGTATGTACAGTCGGGCAAAATGACGCTGCTGACCGTAAAATCGGTGAGAATCATGTCGGCGCCCCCGATATGGTCCTCGTGCGGATGGGTGAAGACGGCATACTCAAAGCCCGTCACGCCAAGCCGCTCGAGGTAATCCGAGAGCGACTCCTCGGCGGCGCCCGGCCCCGCGTCGACCAGCATATTGCCGCTGTCGGTCCGAATGAGAATGCTGTCGCCCTGCCCCACATTGATAAAGTGGACCTCGATTGAGCCGGAGGCAATCGAGGCCGGCGCAGTGTCTTTCTGCAGGATATGTGGGAATGCCAGATATGCGGTAACCAGCAATATGACAAGCACCAAAGCCGGCAGCAGAAGGCAACGGACTTTACGGGCAAATCGACCTCTTTTTCTCGGCATTCCGGAACCTCCGGGTTGATTTTCTAAGACATAATACCACAAATTGCGGTAAAATACAATATTCTTCAGCGATATGTACTGAAAATGTAAAAAATTATCTGAAACTTGGACCAACGATATGACCCCAAAAAAGAAGGAGAAGCCCGGACTCCGGATAATGGTTGAATGAGTACAACAAACCATCAACCAAAGGAGTGAGCTTCTCATCATTATATATAATTATAATAAGCAAAGAAAAGGCAACCGAGGTATTTTGAGGCCGACAGTTAAGAAGCTTGGCAACAGCATCTATATCTTTCCGAGAAACGTTAGTAAAGGTGGTAAATGCAGCCCGCGCATTTCACGAAAAATCCCCCGAATCCAAAAACAATTCGGCAAATATCGCCGTCGAGAACACAAAAAGCGCCAGCGACGACCCGACCCGCAGCATCAGGTACAGCGACATCACCCAAAGCAGCAGCACAAAGATAAACGACAGCGCGCCGGTGAGCTTTTCGGCGGCATAAATGCCGGCCAGCGGCGCCATGATGCAGAGCAGCATTCTCCCTCCGTCAAAATTCCTTATCGGGAGGAGATTGAGCCCCGCGAGAAAAAACGAGGCTATTGCAAAAAACAGCACATACCTGTGGCTTTCGGGCTTGCCGGCAAAATAATATATGTAATAGGCTATGCCGCCGGTCAGAAGATTCATCGCCGGGCCGGCAGCCGAGAGCAGCCATTCGCGGCGGTATGAATAGAGCGGGGCGGCTGTGCCGAGCTTCGCGCCGAACAAATCGACCGAGAAGCTCCCGATTCTGATTTTTAGCAGTGCGGCGGCTGCTACATGCCCGAGTTCATGCACTGCCGCCGCTGCAAGCGCGATTATCGTGTACACCCTGTCATCGCCGAAAATCAGGATGAGGAGCATCAAAACGCCGAAAATGCTGACGCGCAGCTTGATTTTCAGTACATTGTACCCGCGTAAACGCATCCGACATACAAGAGGGGGTCAACGGGATTATCGTCAACCCGTATTTCAAAATGAAGGTGGGGTCCGGTCGAGCGCCCGGTATTGCCGGCCGTGGCAATGAAATCGCCGGCCTGTACCCTGTCGCCGACCGAGCAGCCGAAGGACTGGCAATGCGCGTAGAGCGAAACAAAGCTGCCGTGGTCTATCAAAAGGTAATATCCGTAGCTTGAGTCATATCCGGTGAACACTACCTCGCCGTCGGCGCAGGCGAGTATATCCCGGCTCCTTGCAGCCGAGATGTCTATGCCGTGGTGAAATTCATATGTCGGTTCCTCGCCGCTTGCGGGGTCGTAGAAGGGGTCTATTCTGTATGCATAAACCGAGGTGATTTTGCCGTCGAGCGGGAAGACAATTGCCGGGCGCTCCTGCACGACAGGCAGGGCGCTCCCGGTTTCGGTCCCGGATGTTTCGGATGTCGGGATTTGTGTGCTCTCAGCCGACAGGGCGGTGGTCTCCTGCGCGCCCGCGCCGGGCGGGTTATGTGCAGATACGACTGAAATACAGTAAACCGTGGTTATCAGAATAACAAGAACGGTTATGAAGCCGTACAGATAGTCATTGTCAGCACACCGGTTTTTTTCTGGCATAGCCTGATTTCTCCTTGTATATACTCATAACGCTTACTATTTATATGCAAAAAATGCACAAACAATACATTGTAGCGCCCTTGATTTATCAGGTACGGCGTGATATAATGTAAATATCCGGATAATTGTCGCTATCACCCTTGCTGCCGGGCGGCGGTCAGAAATTTTTATAAAAACATATGAACCCCATTGACAGTCACGTGACCGTGTGATATAATCAAAGCACAAAGGCACGCGGTGCCGGCAGGGAGGGTTGATTGTGATTATCAGGATGAATTTAAAGCTGATTCCCGGTACGGTGCTTGACAGGCAAAAGATGGGGAATGTCACCGGGCTGGCCTTTCTGCGGAAAATTTTCTATATTACCGACGGAATAATGCTCTCGCAGGTCAGGGAAATCTCGGGGATCGACGGCTCGACGCTGCAGAACTGGACCAGGCGCGGCTGGGTTGAGAACCCTAAAAAGAAGAGATACAATATTGACCAGCTTGCGCACATATTGATAATCAATATGCTGCGCTCCTGCATGCAGCTTGACGGGATTGCCTTCCTTATTAAGTATATAAACGGAAGGGCGGGTGAGCCGTCCGACGACATTATCAGCTATTCGGAGCTTTACGATTATATCTGCCTCATACTCGACCGGGTTGAAGGGAGCGAAGATGCCTCGACTCTGCAGGACTGCATTGATGAGGTCACCTCGGGATATGAAGAAAAGTACTCGGGGGCCCGGAAAAGGCTCTGTACCGCGCTTGAGATAATAATCACCGCCTATTATGCCTCGCTGGTGAAAAAAAGAGCCGACGATATGCTCAGTGCAATCATGAAAAAAAGATAATTCTGCGACCCGTCAAACTCAGCTTAAACATTTGAGCCGCCCTGCGGCGGCATGGAGGTTATATTATGATTAACTGGTGGGATTCGCTGACAACCACTCAGCAGATTTTCGCTTTGATTGCAATACCTTCGACCGTCGTTATCATCATCCAGACCATACTGCTGCTTATCGGCCTCGGTGACGGCGGCGATGCAGATATCGACGGTGACGGCGTGGTCGACGGAGTTGACGGCGACGGGCTGGCCCTCTTTTCAATCAGGGGTATTATGACCATGCTGGCGGTCATGGGCTGGAGCGGCATGGCGCTGCTTGAGACCTCGCTGCCCGAGGGTATCTCGATTCTCATCGCGATTCTGCTCGGGCTTGTCATGCTGGTGCTCATGGCCTATATAATGAAGCTGATATCAAAGCTGCAGTCCTCGGGTAATATTGACGTGGGAAACACAATAGGCAAGGTTGCACAGGTGTATATACCGATAGCCCCGAACGGCCAAAAGGCCGGAAAGGTGACGCTGACGGTTCAGGAGAAGTACACAGAATTTGATGCCATAACCACCGCAAACCAGACTCTGAAGACCGGGGCGTATGTAAGGGTGGTTGCGGTCGACGATTCGGGCACGCTTGTGGTTGAGCCTATCGGCGGCGGGAATACCGAAAGATGAAGAAGGGCGATCTGCTGGCCAACTCGCTGGCATGGATAGTATATCTTATTCTGGCAAGCCTGACCTCCATGGTTGCCTCGGGGTTTTTGGCCTTTATCACAGACAAAATAGTCGGGCTTGAATATCCTGCAATGGCAGGATTGCTTGCGGCCTTAAATGCAGTTATAGCCGGGATAATCCTGTTTATTCTGGCCTTCAGAGAAGGATATAAATCGGCGGAGTATAGTCATAAAAACACATTAATTCCGTTTATTATCACCATTATTGTTCATTTTGTGATATCAATTGCGCTTTCCTTTACTCCGGTGGTCGCCGGCGGGGTAAGATATGCAGCCGGGCTCATGTCGCTCGGCGGGGACTTTGAGGCCGGCGACGGCGTAGATGATATCGGGTATGGCGCCTGTATTGCGGCATACCTCGTCTTTGCGGCCGTTTACGCAATGGCGGTGAACCTGGCATATTATGCCGGCTGCAAAAAGCGGCTTGCCGACCGCGCCGAGCTTACCGGCCGGCAGAGCGGGGAAAACCCGGAGGGATAAAACTTTTATTCAGGTATATAATATATAAATACATAAGAAAGGACAGAACATCATGCCGAGAAACGTTTTACTTGAAAGCGGAGGGATCTCCCCGTCCCTCGTGTGGCTTTTCATTGTAATCGCGATAGTCGTGTTTATGCTGTTCATCGTGATCATATCGCGGTACAAGAAATGCCCGTCCGATAAAATCATGGTCATCTACGGTAAGGTAGGCTCGAGCAAGGACGGCACGCAGCGATCCTCAAAATGCATTCACGGCGGTGCCGCATTTGTCTGGCCGGTCATTCAGGGCTATGAATTCCTTGACTTGACGCCTATATCGATTCAGGTTGACCTGACCAACGCCCTCTCCCACCAGAATATCCGTGTGGACGTACCTTCACGGTTCACGGTCGGCATATCCACCGAGGTCGGCGTAATGCAGAACGCCGCAGAGCGCCTCTTGGGACTTAAGCTGGTCGAGATTCAGGAGCTGGCGAAGGATATCATTTTCGGACAGCTACGTCTGGTCATCGCCACGATGAACATCGAGGAGATTAACTCCGACCGCGACATGTTTCTTGACGCCGTTTCGGGCAACGTCGAGACCGAGCTTAAGAAAATCGGTCTGCGCCTTATCAACGTAAACGTAACTGATATAAACGACGAATCGGGATATATCGCCGCACTCGGTAAAGAGGCTGCAGCTAAGGCGATTAACGAAGCGAAGGTATCGGTGGCAAAGGCCGACCGCGACGGTGCGGTGGGAGCGGCCGATGCCGAGCGTGAGCAGAGAATCAAGGTAGCCAAGTTCAACTCGGACGCCATAATCGGCGAGAACGAAGCAAAAATCACAATAGCCGAGTCGGAGGCAAAACGCAGGGAGCGCGAGGCCGAATATTTAAAACGTGCAACCGCGGCCGAGAATATACAGGCAGCCAAGGCAAAGGAAGAGTCCTATGCCGCCGAGCGTGATGCCGAAAATGCCAGAGCCGCGCTTGAGAAGGCCAGACAAGAGGCCGACGATATCGTCAAGGCCGAAATCAAGAAAAGAGAGATGGAGCTTGAGGCCGAGGCTCAGGCCGAGCAGATAAGGCGGATTGCGAGCGGCGAGGCCGATGCTACCCTGATGAAAATGGAAGCCCAGGCTAAGGGTATGCGTGAGATTCTCATCAAACAGGCCGAAGGCTTCGAGCAGCTTGTCAAGGCGGCGGGCGGTGAGGCAACCGATGCTATCCGCTACATGGTGGTCGAGAAGCTCGAAGAGCTCATCAAAATCCAGGTTGAGGCCATTCAGAATCTTAAGATTGACAAGATTACCGTCTGGGACAGCGGCGGCGCGGGGAGTACCGACGGCAAGACTACTACCGCAAACTTTCTCTCGGGCATCATAAAGGCGGTCCCGCCGCTCAATGAAATGTTCGACATGGCCGGTATGAAACTACCCGATTACCTCGGGAAAAAGACGAAT
>JBMNUI010000034.1:0-22677 GCA_050946195.1 Eubacteriales bacterium | reverse complement strand
ACCTATATTTGTGTCGAGCTTGCCAGAGCAATGGCAGAGGCCGGAATTAAGGTCCTGCTAATCGATACCGACATGCGCAAGTCGGTTATGGCCAGCAGGTATTCCGCTGAAAAGGGGATTGTCGGTCTTTCGCAGTACCTATCGGGCATGGTCGAGCGGGATGATATTATCTATACGGCAGAAAACGTCGGCTTCGACCTGGTTTTCGCGGGCATATTCCCGCCTAATCCGGTCGAGCTGCTCGGCTCCAAGCGATTTAAAAAATTCATCGAAGATGAAAAAAACAATTACGACTACATATTGATTGACACTCCGCCGGTGGGCATGGTAATTGACGGCGCGGTGGTTACAGCAAACTGCGACGGCGCGGTGATTGTAGTCAGCATCGGTATGATGAGTTATCGCTTCGTGCAGCAGGTCAAGGAGCAAATCGAAAAGAGCGGCTGCCATGTGCTGGGGGTGGTGCTCAACCATACCCATAAAGCCGACAGCGTATACGGCAAAAAGTATTACGGAAAGTACAAGGGCTACTACTATATGTCCGAGCCTTATAAAAAGAAGGTAGAAAAGTATCAGGCCGCAGCAAACGATAATAAATAAAGCAACAGCGCCGCGCTTAGAAATTCGCGGCGCTGCTTTCATTTTAACTTACCCGAGATTCTCGATAGTCCCGATAAATACCGGCAGGCCGGTCGCGTTGTCGACTATCGCATAGACGAAAGGCCGGTCAAGAATTACCGATTTTTCATACACCGCAATGCTTGTCGGTTTCATTTCAACCGCGGTAACCGCAGCAGCGCGGGTCCCCGATTCGTCAACCTCAATATGGGTTTTATGGATGACACGCGAGATAAAAATATTTTGGCCGTTGTCCATGCTACCGAGCGCCGAGAAGTCGGCCTTGCTGCCGCTGAAGGCCGAGGGCATTCCGAGCTTTTTTAAAACATCATTCATAACCAGCTCATAGTCGAGCGTGTATTTGGGCATTTTGATTTCAACGGTATTTTTGGTTGAATTATTAACAAGCGAAAGGAAATCCTCGCCATCAAGCGAAGCCAGAAAATCGCTTGTTGACTTCCCTTTTTCGGGCAGCAGCGCGACATAGCTGTATGCACCGCCGGCATAATTCTTTTTAAAGCCGGTGCAGCCAAACCCTGAGATATAGTCTGACACTGCGTCCGACATAAACTTTGCCGTCGTGGTCGAGCCGTCGGCGTTGGTGAATGTTCCGTCGCGGGCCTCCTCCTCGAATTTTTTCTGCCAGAAGGCGTCGAAGCTCAGGGCATTGATAAGGAGCATGACTGCCTCAGGGTCGAGCTCGTCGAGTATTTTCTCAATCATCCCGTCGGTGTTATCCTTGACCCAGTTGTTGATGGCTCCAAGCGTCTCCTCGTCGCCGAACGGAGCGCTGACTATCCCGGCGTCATAATATTTTACAGCCTTCTCGATAAAGTCCGTGCGGACATTGAAGCCGCGATCGTTGCTGATCCAGACCGAGTTTGCGGCGACCAGAGATGCGTCCTCGGTGTTTTTCAGCGACTGAACATACGAGTTAAGAAAGCTGTTGAGCTCCTCCACGCTCATGCCGAGCACTTCCTCCATCTCGGCGCGGGTCTCGCCCCATGCACCGTTTGAGGTCATGGCGAGCGCCAGCATAACCGAGAGCGGGGAGATAAGCTCGTTCTTGTTTTTTCCATTGGCCTCCCTCAATAAATTGAGTGCAAAATCCGCCGCGGCGCGCACATTGTCGGCATCGAGCTCGCCTGCCGTTTCACGCTGCACGCCGGTGTTCGCGCTGAGCAGGGTGATACCGCGCCCGACAGAAATTGTGGCGCCGGGGGCAAGCGTTTCATCCGGAATTTTTATGCCGCCTCCCGAGCAGGCCGAAATGACAAGCAGAGTTACCGCAAGCAAAATCAGCGTGGATATTCTCAGCAAATCCTTCATTTCTAGGCTCCCCTTTTCATAAAACTTATATATAATGACGCACAGAACGCCGCCGAAGTTCCTTAAAATGGGCATGTTCTAAAAACCGATTTGGCCGACGCAACGTTTATAAATATTATAACATGAAATGATTCTCTGACAATGTAGCAGCCGGTTTTTCGCTTAAATCTGCATTCCACCGACGACTCATATCAATTTTTGTCTTGTTTTTACCTAATTGTGTCTTGAAAACAAGTGGTTTATGTCATATAATATAACATGGATTATCGTAATCAAAAAGGAAATTGACATGAGCAACAATACCAAAAAAAGAGCGGCCGTGGTGGGATACGGGGCAATGGGGGCCTGGCACATCCGCCATATGCAGAGCAGCGACGTCGTCACCCCCGTGGGGATTTATGATATCAAGCCCGAGCGCTGCGCGCTTGCCGAAGAAAACAAAATCCACGTATATAAATCCTTTGAAGACCTGCTGGCCGATGACAGCGTTGAATTCGTTGTCATAGCAACCCCGAACGACCTGCACAAGCCGCAGACTATCGCCGCGCTCAGTGCCGGCAAGCATATAATATGTGAGAAGCCGGTGACAATCTCAAGTGCCGACCTGAAGGAAATGATTGATGCGTCGAGAAAATATAACAGGCTGTTTACCGTGCACCAGAACCGCCGCTGGGACTGCGATTACCTTATGATAAAGCAGGTTTACGCGAGCGGCGAGCTGGGCGAGGTAACCTCGATTGAATCTCATATACACGGCTCCCGGGGGATTCCCGGCGACTGGCGGAGAAAACGCGAACACGGCGGCGGAATGCTGCTTGACTGGGGAGTCCACCTGATAGACCAGATGCTCGGCATTGTGTATGACCGCAAAATCGAGAGCCTGTACTGCCGGATCTATCATATAACAAACCAGGAAGTCGACGACGGTTTCAGACTCGAGCTTTACTTCGAAGGCGGGCTTATCGCACTTATCGAGGTCGGAACCAGCAATTTTATTCCAATGCCGCGGTTTTACATAACCGGTATCAACGGCTCGGCAATAATCAACGACTGGCGCGACGAGTGCCGCGTTGTGTCCTGCCGTAATTGGGACGAACAGAATGTGACGCCTGTGGTCACCGCTGCGGGGATCACCAGAACCATGGCGCCCCGCGACCCGAGCAACCTTACCGAGCGCTTCATTCCCCGCCCCGAGTCTGATGTGCACGACTTCTACCGCAACTTCGTCCGCGCAATCGACGGTAAAGAAAAACAAATTGTAACCCACGCTCAGGTAATGCGGGTAATGAGAATAATGGAAGCCGCATTTGAGTCGGACAAACTCAGACTCCCGGTCGATTTTAACGATAATTAATGTGGGGCTCTGCCCCACACCCCTTTGGGGACGCTCTTGGGAGAAACTTCTTGAAAGAAGTTTCTCCCAAACCCTCTTCAAGAACTTTTCAAACAAATCTGCACTTCGCAAATATTGTAATGCGGGCACTATATCCCGTGCTCAAAGGGCGGCGGCTGCCGCCCTTTTTTACTGTCAAAAAACTGTCAGCCGCCGGCCGGCATTCTGAATTATACTTTTTGCGGGATAACACAAAGCGCCTGGAAGAAGGTTTGCGCATGATAATAAAGGTTAACAATTACGTTCTTGTTCCGGGGAGGTTTGTGGCCGGGACAAAAGGCAGCTACGGGATTGAGCAGATAGACTTCGAATTCAGCGAAGAGTGGGAAGGGCTGGCAGTATCTGTCAGCTTTTATCCCCCCGAGGGTAACCCAGTGGCGCTCATCTATACCGGCGAGCCCTTCTATATCCCGCCGGAGGTTATGAACATAAGCGGTACAAGCAAATTCGTGGTCAGCGGGTATAAGAACGACAAGGTGCTGATTACCGCCGAGGGGCTTATCCGCGTGCTCGAGACCAGCGTGCCGACCCAAAACCCGGCGCTTGTCCCGACACCGAGCCAGTTTGCCCAGATTATGACCGCACTCGAGGGCAAGGTCGACGCGGTCGCGGGCATGGGGCTCTCCTCAAATGACTATACCGACGCCGAGAAGACCAAGCTTGCCGGTATTGAGAACGGTGCTCAGATTAATGTTCAGCCCGACTGGGCACAGACCGACAGCAGCGCCTGCGATTACATCAAAAACAAACCTGTACTTGACAGCACGCCGACAGCAGGGAGCGAGCGGGGTGTCACCTCGGGCGGTGTGTATGCCGCACTTGCCGGCAAAGCCGCCGCCGATCACGATCACAGCGGCATATACGCCCCGGCCGGGCACAACCATGATTCAATATACGCCCCGACAGAACACAACCACGACACAAGATATGCCCCGGCCTCGGGGGAATGTGCGGGGCTTGTAGCCGGATTTGCCAAAAACCTCAGTCCGGCGCGCCGGGTTGTGACGGGCGGCATTTTGTTAAAACGCAAAAGTGCAGGTGACGAGCAGGAAAGCGAGCTGGCCTCGGCCCGGGTGAAGAGCATGTCGGGCATGAGCATGGTGCAGTTGCTTGAAAACGGCAATTTTACGGACATGTCTGGCTGGGAGGTGTCAGGGGGAGATGCGCTGGCTGAGAACAACATCTGCTCGCTCACACCGGATATCCCCGAAAAGCCTCAAGGAGCCGAGGCCGATATTTTACTTGAGGTAGGGCAGACCTACGAGCTTGACGGATATGACATCTACATACAGCGCTGCGCGGCCGATGATTCCGGCATTGTTGAGGTTACGGAGCTTGGCTCGGGCGAGGGCTGGCAGCTTCGCGGCCTTGCCCTGGGAAGAACGACAGTCCGGGTGTTTGACGACCCGTTTTATGAAGAGGAGCTCGACTCATTTATTGTTGAGGTTGTAGAGGAAGTTTCCGCCCCGGCCGGTCCCGCCGAGATATCAAGGAATATAAACTTCATATCCGGGCACAGGTACTATGTCACCGCAAGAATAAAGAGCCCTGCGCCCACCCCCGGCATCACCCTGTTTGCCGGGAATGAAGGCGACGAGCAAGAGATGGACTGCGCTGACTCGGGAGACTGGCAGCGGGTAAGCGGTATCTTTGACGCTTCCGAAACCGGCACCGGACGGGTTGGTATCCGAGACGGGCGCCGGATATCGGCGAGCATCTCCTACACAGGGGCAGTGGGCTGGGCTTCGGTCGACGCCGAGGTCTTCTCCCGGCGCATCAAGGCTTTTTCCCCGGAGGCAAGCGGGGATTATACATTTGTCTACAACTCGGGCTGGTACCCTGCCGGCGGCTCTGTGGCCGTGTCTATGGCAAGCTTCGGGATAATCACGGCGTGGAAGACCGGCTCCACCGAAGCATCCCGCCAAGGGTCAACTATCACGGTCAGGTTCTCATATCCGTATGCAAAAGAGGCCTCAGCTACGCTTACTGTATCCGGCCTGACCGGGCTATCTGACATCGCGGTAAATGCCGCCGAATTTGCCGGAACACTCGGCTCTTCTGCCAAGCGCGGGGCTTATGTGTTTACATATGTCAGCGGTGCAGGCTGGACATTTGAGGACGGAACCAAAGTTCAGCTCTCTGATTACGGCATCACCGGCTCGGCAGCCGGCTCCCCGGCAAACGGGGCGACAATCACCGTCTCACTTGAGCTGTCAGGCGACATCATTATGGCAAGCAGCTTTGCCGTGTATGACCTGACATACCTCGGGCAGGAGGATTTCACGACAGCCGAGCTCGACAGGCTCATCGAAGACAGATATCATGAGCCGGGGCTTCACAACGCCACGGTCGGCGGGATAAGGAGCTCGGGCAGTGCCGACAACCCCTTTGACTCGGAGCTGCACCTCTCACAAAACTACGAGCTCTGCCGGCTGCCCAACGGGGTCGCGGATCTGCTTGATTGTGAGAATCAAAGACTCTGCCGGAAGGTTGCCTTTCAGGTAGTTAGCGGGCCTGCCGGCGGGACGGTAACGCTTGCCGGGGCAAAGCCCGGGACAGCATACCTGTGCGCCGAGGGGGATATCGGAAGTGCCGCGGGGAACACACTGACACTCTCAAAAGAGGTCAGCGACCTTGCTGTTTACTACGAGCGGACCGAGGCCGAGATTATAAACATCAGTGAACCCGACAGCTACCGGACAGCAACCGGCGGGGAGGAAGAGCTTGTCGTATACGACAGTGATGCCGGAGAATACCGGCCGGCGCCGCTCGGCGTCCCTGCTGTTGTCGAATATACCCCCGACTATGCCCGGCAAATTGAGGCAGACCGGGTAAGGCTGCTCGGGCTGCTTGCGGCAATAGGCGCCCATACCTCGTCCGACCCGGCGGTTTTATCTGCGGCCGCCGATATATCTGCGGCACTTGAAACATTCATAGAGGCTCATGCAAGCGCGCCCTGATTCAAACCTGCCTAATTTTGTCGACATCAAAAACCCCGGTCAGCCGAAAAGCGTCTGGCCGGGGTTTGCACTTAGCCCTGTTTTACAGGCTAAAGGCAGCAGAGCACATGATGTAGGGTCCACACTCCGGGGTGTGGGGTGGCCCCAAACCGGAGCGTGGGGCAGATCTCACATATAAAACAAGAGTCCCGTCAGCTGCCTATGGCGGCTGTCGGGACTTCTGGCGCGGCGTAAGGGACTCGAACCCCTGACCTATTGGTTCGTAGCCAATCACTCTATCCAGCTGAGCTAACGCCGCAAAAGCCTTATGGCCTGTGCAATCTGCTAACCAGCACCCGAAAATGCCGGGTGCATTTTTGATTGCCTGATTATCATAGCACATAAGGCCGGTTTTGTCAATACTGAAGTATTGTCTTTTTGCCGATTTTCGC
Organism: Eubacteriales bacterium; assembly: GCA_050946195.1. Lineage (GTDB taxonomy): Bacteria > Bacillota > Clostridia > Oscillospirales > CAG-272 > UMGS1002. The sequence continues at coordinate 15,946 of JBMNUI010000034.1, read as the reverse complement.
CGGCATGGCAATAGCATTTTTGTAAACAATCGGCGCCGCCCCGACTCACTCTGACATCGGCGGGGAGGCGGTCTCTCTGGCTTTCGGGACACCGGCAGCTTTTGAAGTTATCGACTCGTATCTTCTTATTATCCAACTGAAGAAAAAGAAATAAATAAGAAAGTAAAATGCCCCTACAACGGGAATCATTACCCAGCGTGTCCTGTCGCTCCCTTGAAGAATCCCGCAAAACAGCAAATCAAGAAACCCGCCCGAGAAGGTTGTCCCCACCCCGGTCCGCAAAATAAAGGTTATCAGATATGAGGCCCCGGCAAAAATGCAGTGAACCAGATAGAGCACCGGGGCAAAAAACAAGAAGGTGTACTCAAGCGGCTCGGTCACACCTGCAATTATTGCGGCCAGCGAAGCAAAAAACAAGAAGCCTCCGGCAGCCTTTTTCCGCTTATCTGCCGAGCAATACAAAGCCAACGCCCCTCCGGGCAACCCGAACAAAACAAAGGGATACAGCCCGCTCATAAACCTTGTGGTACTTGGCGATATCTTATTTATCGAAGGCGAGGTGAACTCGGCTGAAAAGATGTTCTCAAGACCGTGATATTTTACTCCGTCAATCAGGGCTATTCCCCCCGTGCTTGTTTCTCGGAAGGGTTGCGTGAACACTCTCTCAAGCCCGAAGGGCATAAGCAGGCGCTCAAGAAAACCGTAGAGCGCGACTCCGCCGTTATCTGCCTTGACTACCCAGCTTGCCAGCGAGTATGCCGCCTCGGCTGCCAGCGACCAGACAAAAAAGGCAAGAACACCAATTGCGGTATATATTCCTGCTGAAATAACCGGTACCGACCGCAAACCGCCAAAGAAGGAACGTGTCCCGGACCCTGCACTATAATTGTTGTGCAGCCTTGCTACGCCCAGTCCGACAATAATCCCGCCGAAAATGCCCATATCAAGAGTCCTAAGGCCAAAAACCTCGGCAACCGCCCCGTCGGGCAGCGAGCCGTCGGCAAGCCTGCCGCTGACCTGCAGCAGCGCCCCAATAACGCTGTGCATTGCCAAAAAAGCCACCGCCGCAGAGAGCGCCGCGGTGCCCTTTTCTTCATCAGCCAGCCCCTGTGCAACACCTACGGCAAAAAGCAGCGGCAGATTTTCAAATATCGCCGCACCCACGCCCTCCATGACCGTGAAAACCGCGTGCCATGCGCTTCCCGGAGCAATTGCTGCCAGAAAGTCATAGCTCCCGATTATTACGGTGTTGGTGAGGATCCTGCCGATACCAAGCAAAAGTCCGGCTGCCGGCAGAACTGCTATCGGCAGCATCAGCGCGCGGCCAATGCGCTTCATCAGTCGGTCATGTGTCGCCGAGGCTGTAGATGTGGTCATAATTATCCCTCTTTTAAAATTTTAGTACAATGTTATGTATTAATATTGTGGGGTAAAAAAGCCAAAATATTCATCCTGCTCATCTGTAAAAAAGAAAAGCGCCGCATTTGCGGCGCAAAAACTCCGGGCTGCCGACGGACGGCGGCAGCCCGGCAACTCATATAAATCTATAATCAAAACGGCACATAACCGTTATTGATACCTGCGGGGTTTTATGTTGATTCTATATTTCATCCTTCAGGAGAAAGATTATATCTGAGTTTGACTATGTTGCATAGTCGACGGCGCGGCTCTCGCGGATCAGATTTATTTTAATCTGCCCGGGATATTTAACCTCGCCTTTGATCTTGTTTGCCATCTCACGCGCTATGACCTTCATAGCGTCATCGCTGACCTCTTCGGGCTTTACCATAACGCGAATTTCGCGACCGGCTTGAATCGCGTATGCCTTCTCGATGCCCTCAAAGCTGAGTGCTATTTCCTCCAGCTTTTCCAGCCGCTTTATATAGATCTCAAGGTCCTCACGGCGCGCGCCCGGTCTGGCGGCCGAGATCGCGTCTGCGGCCTGAACTATAACCGCGATTATCGTTTCGGGTTCCACATCGTTGTGGTGTGCCTCTATGGCGTGGATTACTTTCTTTGACTCCCTAAATTTCCTTGCCGCGTTAACACCTATCTGGATATGTGAACCTTCGACGTCATGCGGGAAGGCTTTGCCTATGTCGTGCAATAGCCCTGCGCGTCTGGCAGTAGTGCTGTCGACTCCCAGCTCGTCGGCAATCATGCCGGCCAGAAAGGCAACCTCGACAGAGTGTTTGAGTACATTTTGTCCGTAGCTTGTTCTGTACTTCAGCCTGCCGAGCAGCTTAATAAGCTCGGGATTGATACCGTGGACTCCAACTTCGATTATAGCGCGTTCTCCGGCCTGCTTTATGGCCGCGTCCACTTCGCGCTTGGCCTTTTCCACCATCTCCTCGATGCGCGCCGGGTGAATCCGCCCGTCGGCAATCAGCTTTTCAAGTGCCAGTCTCGCCACCTCGCGCCGTACCGGGTCAAATCCCGAGAGTGTGATGGCCTCGGGCGTGTCGTCGATAATCAGCTCGACACCGGTTAGCGTTTCAAGCTTCTGTATGTTCCTGCCCTCGCGTCCGATGATTCTTCCTTTCATCTCTTCTGTGGGCAGGGGCACCACCGAGATTGAAGCTTCGGCAACCTGGTCTGCCGCATAACGCTGTATGGCGAGTGAAATAATGTTTCTGGCCTTGGCGTCGGCGTCCTCCTTGAATTGCTCCTCCATCTCGATCATTCTCTGACCGAGCTCTTCCTTCATCTCGGCCTCGACACGTCTGAGCAGCTCTTCCCTGGCCTCGCTTGCGGTCAACCCCGAGAGCTGTTCTAGCACCCGAACGTGCTTTGCCTTCTCTTCCTCTGCCTGCTCGCGCAGGATATCGATCTCGTGCAGCTTTTTTTCGAGCAGTTCGGTTTTCCGCTCAAGGTTCTCGGTTTTCTTATCGAGAATTTCTTCCTTTTGGGTCAGTCGCCTTTCCATTCGGGTTACTTCTGCCCTGCGTTCCTTGAGATCGCGTTCGGCTTCGTTTCTGAGGCGGAGGATTTCTTCCTTTGCTTCAAGTAAGGCTTCCTTCTTCAGAGTTTCGGCCTGCTTGGTTGCGTCCTCGACAATCTTTTGAGCTTTAACCTCTGCAGAGCCGATGGCGGCTTCGGCCACTCTTTTCCGGTAGGCTATTCCAATGATGACTCCGATCACTATTCCAAGCACAAGCGCACCACCGATGATTAAGCCTACCACTACGGGTTCATCCATATTACACCTCCTTTATTTTATATTCAGATTTCAAAGAACATTATACCCATTATCAGGCCGCCGGTATGCTGCCCGGACGGGTATATTTTATTCTAACATATAAAAAATAGTTTTGTCAATAGAAACATTAAATATGCGCCCGGCGGCCGGTATGAGCCGGCTTCACCGGGCGCACAAGGCGCCGGCAGGACTCCTGCCGATGCCCTTGGGACTAAATTATCCACTTGAAATAATGATATTTTATTCGGCGCAGGTACCCCAGCCGCTCGTTGGCCGCTTCGCGCATGCGGCGGTAGAACGCCGCCAGCTCACAAAGCTCCTCACGGGTCATACCAAAGCCGAACTCTTCGTCGGCAATTGCAGCGAAAATCTTCTTAAAGTCGGTGTCGCTTATTCGCTTTGATGGCTTGTCGTCGGTCGCGGTGTCGGAGTCTACCGGCCTGCCGAACACATCCGAATACTCGGCTTCAAGCCGCTCGGCATACTCGTCGCGGAACTCGCCCTTCTTGGGTGCCGAACCATAAGCAGCGAGCAAGACGGTCAGCCAGTCGATAATGCTGCAGGCAAGCGTCCTTCTCTCCTCGTCGGTAAAGTCTCCTGCCAAAACCCGCTCTGCTGTTTTGGCCCGCTTTTGCTCGGCCTTCTTTGCCAGGGTGCCGATAACTATTCCGCCGGCAATCAAAGCAAGCACGACCAGAATTAGTACCACTGACCCCCAGATTATGCGGTTCAGCGCTTTGAGCCCGTCGATTCTCACCTGCTGTTTGTTCAGCGTCTCGACAACATTCGTGTCGAGCGATTCGGCAAAAGAGTTGAGCACGGCGATAAAATCGGCCCCGTCATATCCGGCGCTGTCCTTGTTTTGGGCATAGTAGTCGCTCAGCTTCGCATGGTTGTCCCGGAAATTGTTGAGCAGCGCCTCGATGTTATCAAGCGATTTCTGAATCTCGCGGCTGCCGAAAAGCAGGGCAAGCTCGGCTCTCATGTTGTCAATCCGCAGCGCGGCAAGGTCTATTGAAGCCTGAATGCTCTCGAGCAGCATCTCCTCCTCGGTGTATTCCTCCACCGGCTCCCAGGGACGGACCACGCCGCCGCTGCTCTCGCCTGTTTCCTTGACATACAAATCGTTGTAATACACCGGGGTGGCCTCGTACTGTACCCAGCCAATTCCGTCGTACCAGACCTCAACCCATGCATGCGCGTTGTAGTCGCGCACCGAACTGACGTAGCGTCCGACCGCATCTTCGGCATAATTGCGCCTAAAGTCGCTGGCGACAAAGCCCTCGACATACCGCGCGGGGATTCCGGCCTCGCGGAGCAGGAGAGTCAGCGCCGAAGCATACTGCACGCAATAGCCTTCCTTGGTGACGGCAAGGAAGATCTCGGTGCCGTCAAGATTCTCGTCGGTAGGCCGCGTCGGTTCAAGCGTGTAGGTGTAATTCTCTTTTAAGTAATCGACAATTTCCATTATCAGCTCATGGCGCTGAATGTAGGTCTCGGCATCGGCCGAGTTACGCTCGGCTGCCTTTGAAAAATCCTTTAAGACCTCGGTCTCGCTCACATTACCCTCGTCGTCAACCTCTCTTACAATTCTGATTGCCGAGTCCTTGATTGTTTTAAACAAATCGGATATAACCTTGCTGTTCGACTTGCCGAGATATGTATCGTATACGAAATTGCTGTACACATGCTGGTAGTAGTAGTTATATGCGAGCTCTCGCTTCTCGCTGATGTCCATAAGCTCTTGGAAGCGAATGGCAAGCGGCAGGTCGGGGGGCACGAATGCGATGGTGTATGACTGTTCCTCGCCGGTCACCGGGTCGATATAGGTCTCCACCTTAAGGTCGGTGGCCTTCTTGCTTATCAGCTCGCCCTCGGCCGAATAGGTATACACCCCGGTGCCGCGCGGGTAGCGGACCGAGATAATTTTTTCCCCTGTTACCTCATCGACAACTACCGAGACAAGGTTTTCGGGCACCTCGTAGAACATCTGGCTTATCGCATCGTCAAGCGAGGCGTTCCTGCCTTTGGCCTTCCTCTCGGCATATTTCTCTATATCATTGTAGGCGTCAAGATACCCTTTGTTGAATTCTGCAATATAGTCGGTCACAGTCCGGTACCAGTCGGAATTCTTCATGGTTGTGATATTTGCAACCGAGGCATACTCAAGCTCTTTCATGAATTTCCGTCCTGTGTACAGGCCGTCGAAATAATTGACGAAGGTGACCTCGGAGGGGGTGTCGGTGCCGTATTCATAGAGCCCCTTCGACTCGGCCCGCCTGGCCCTTGTAAGCTCGTCACACCGCAAGAACGAGGGCATGTAGACCAGCGCGTCCTTGGTTTCGACCCGCCTGACATTTACCTGCATCACCACAAAGCCGTATTTTGTGTTGCTGGTGTACTGCTGCGGGAAATTTCTTGCCTCAATGAGTGCCGGGTTCATTATGCTGTAGAAGTTGTTGAACATGGTCTCAGCAGGGTCGAGGGTTGTACCGTAGAGCTCGCGGTACTCACCAAGCTGGTCGTCGTTTGCCGCGTACCACGCGCCGTCCTTGTAATCCACACCAATCCAGCCCCGCATATAAACCGCGGCATTATACTGGGTCTCGACCGTGAAAAGCCGGACACCGGTGAAACTTTGCTTTACCGCGTCTGTCGAATGAGGCTCGAAGTTGCTTTTATCGTTCTGATATCCCAGTAAATCAAGTATCGGGTCGTCGCCCATGAGAAGGGCGGTGACATATTCGCGGTAGAACTCCATCCGGCGGTCAATGACCTCAATAGTCTTGAAGTTGCCGGTGATCGTAAGCGTCGGAATCAGGAGTATGAGCATCATCACCACAAAGGCGCCAAAGGCCGCAAAGCCGCCCTGAGCCAGCCTTGTGTCGGCGATGACCCTGTCGTATTCTTTTACCGCACGGATTTGGCGCTTTATCTCGCGCCGCTCGGCCAAAAGCGCTTTCTTTTCCTCGGGAGTCAGCTTCTTTTTCTTTTCTTTGCGGGCTGCCTTGGGCTTTTTCGAACTGCCGAAATACTCGGTCAGTTCCTCGTCGACGCTTTTAGGCCTTTTTTCTTTTTTGCGCTGTTTTTTCTGCTCGCGCCGTCTTTGCTTTTCCTCGCGGCGGATCTCTTTCCGTGACTTCGGCAGATCGGGTATCCTCGGCCTGTCTTCGTCGGCGTCGGCAAAGATCAGGGTCTCGGTATCGTACTTCTTTGAGTTGGGATTTTTTACAAAAATCCTGTCATACGCGGCCATCACCAGAATCCCGGCAAAGGAGGTTATAATCAGCGTAACACCCCAGTTTGAGCGCGAAATGTTGTATGTGAAGACCACGACAAGCACAAGCGTGCTGACCACTGCCGGGAGTGCGAGCCGCGCTTTTTTCAATATCGAGAAGGTGAATATGAGGGATATCAAAACCGTGAAGAGCGCCACCCCAAACTTAAAACACACCTCTTTTGTGTGCGGCGGGGTATAGGCCACCTCGGACATATATTTTATAACCGCGTAGTATCCGAGGTTATAGAGCCTGGTCAGAACCACGTTTTTGACGGTCAGAAATACCTTCTCGGCAAATGATATTATATTCCCGGCATAAAGTACCGTCCAAACGCCGGTGCCGAGAATCACAACCGAGCCTGCAATACGCCCGTACTTTGACAGGCGCATTGCCGAGAAGACCGCAACCGAGACTAAGCTGACAAGCGCCACGAACCCGGTCGGGGTTTTTATGTCCTGTGCCTCAAGTTTCAGCGCATCCAGCACGAAGAAGACAATCCCGAAAACCGCGACAAAAATCACCGCAGCGCGGGCTATGTAACCCAGAACCCGCAGCCACGGCTTCATACTGGCCCTGTCGGGCGGGCAGATTATCGGGCGCAGGTAGGGTGGAATAATTTTCTTTTTACGGCTCCGGCCGGTCTTTTTGCCGACCTTCCCCGCGGTATTTTGCGGGGTGTATTTATCTTCAAAACTCTGCATGTTACTCCAGCCTCAGCTTCTGATCAAGCCTGCCCTCGACAAGCCTCAGTCCCCGTAACATAAGCTGCGAGCGGCAGCTCTCGATATAGAGCTTTCTTTCGCTTATGTGGGCAAACCTCTCCTCGGGGTTATAGAGTATCACCGCCGACGCACCCCATGCCGCACCGTCCGAAATATTAGGCAGCGAGCAGAGTTCGCGCACCGAATCGGGATCTATGGCGGCGGTGATGAAGATCTGCTTTGTATCCTGCGTGTCCTCTACCATCCTTGAGAGCCGCGCAACCGTCTCCTCCGCCGGGCAAAGCGGTGCGGTGGCAAATAGGCAGTATATGGCGTTGAAGTCCTCAATGCCGCGCAGCGTGAAGCTGTATACCCCCGATTCCGACCGCCGGTCAAACCAAAAGAGGGTACACTCGTTGTTGTCGCGCAGCTCGCGCAAAACAACCGCCACCGTCAGCTCCACAACGCCGTCGGCGCAGTATTCGTTCATGTCGTCGTAGTAGGAGTCGTCGGCAAGCTCGTTTATGTCAACCTGCATGCCGTTGTTTTGCAGCTCTCCGGCATCACCGGCATCGGTACCCTTGCGGCGCCGGGCGGCCTTTGTCTTCTTCTTGCCTTTGCGTCCGCGGGCCATCTCGCGGGTTTCTTTCTCAGCTGCAGCGTCCGGCTCACGCATGCTCTCTGTGGCATCACCTTCGGCAAGGCCATCTGCCCCATTACCTGCCCCGCTCGCTTCCTGACCCTCGGAACTCCCGTTTCCTGCCTGATTCCCCGGCTTCTTTTTCTTGGCGGGCGCTTTTTCTTCTGCCCGCTCGGGCGGCTCGGTCGGAAAGCGCGCCGAGAGGTCGCAGAAAACAAGCGTCTGCTTTGAGGAGCCGGTGTCGTAATCGCGCACCAAAAAATCGTCAGCCTTTGAAGAAAGCTTCCAGTGTATGCTTTTCAAGGGGTCGCCTATCATATATTCGCGGATGTCGCTGATCTCAATCTTTTCATATGAATAGGGGTCTTTTTTGGTTTCCCGGGCCGAGTCGGACACCGCGCTCTCCTCGCTCTGCCCCATAACCAACCGGCGCGGCAGCACCGACACCGAGTCGTACATACCGACATCGACGCGAATCCTGAGCATCCTGAAAAAGTCATATACATAAAGGCACCTCACGCCTATCTCATATGTGCCGCGAAAGCGGAATCTCACGGTATTGTTTATCGTGTACGAGGCCAGCGGCGACATGGCAAGACTTACCAAGCGGTCGGTGCAGCGCACGCTGCTTGACTGCGGCAGGTGCAGGATTGCGTCAATAAAGGGGTAGGGTAGGATTGATTCGTTTAATATCCGCAGCCGGTAGGTGTAGGGCTCGAGCTTGTATATCGTCGCGGAGTCCGAGAGCAGGTAGGTTTTGAGAGTCGAGCGTGCGGTCAGGGCATATATGAGCATAACCCACGGCAAAAAGAGTACGAAGGTGAAAAATATATTCGATGCCTTTGACCGCAGTGCCTGCGTGAAAATGAGAGCGGCGACAAAGACTATGACATATATGATGAAATTGCCGGTCAGCGAAATTTTCGGATAATACTTAGCTGCGCCGGACCCTTTTATACCGGCCGGCTCATGTGCTGTCGCATTCATGCTTATCTCTTTCCCTTGTACGGAACGTCTGTTGAGCGCAGGATTTCGCCAAGAATGCTGTCGGCCGACTGGTTCGACAGTTTTGCCTCCTGCCGTAGTATCAGCCTGTGCCCTATCGCCGGGCGGAAGAGTGCGCCGATATCGTCGGGCAGCACATAGTCGCGGTCGCGGATGAAGGCATAGGCCTGTGCTAAATGCATCAACGCAACCGAGGCGCGCGGGCTGGCGCCAAGGGCGAGCTGCGGGTGCTTCCTTGTGGAGGTGATCAGCGCGACTATATAGCCATAGAGTTCGTCGTCTATGTGTATATCCGGAATATGCCTGCGAATCTCGCGTATCTCCTCGATGCCGATAATCTCGTTCACATTGTCAAGCGGATTCACACCGCGGCGCGCCTTTATTATGTTAACCTCCTCGTCGGAGGAAGGATATCCCATCTTGATTTTGAGAGCGAATCGGTCGAGCTGCGCTTCGGGCAGCGGATATGTGCCGACATAACCGGCCGGGTTCTGGGTGGCTACCACCATGAAGGGGTCGGGCAACTGGTATGTAACTCCGTCGACCGTCACCCGGTTCTCCTCCATCGCCTCGAGCAATGCCGACTGGGTCTTGGGGGAGGCGCGGTTTACCTCGTCGGCCAAAAGGAGATTGCACATGACAAGCCCCTCGCGGAACTCAAACTTCTCCTTCTGCCGGTTGTATATGTTAAAGCCGGTGATGTCCGAGGCCATGACGTCGGGGGTAAACTGGGCTCTCTTGAAGCTAAGACCGGTCGCCTTGGCGAGCGACGCGGCAAGCGAGGTTTTACCGGTACCCGGCACGTCCTCAATAAGTACATGGGAGCCCGACAAAAGGGCGGTCATCAGCAATATCACCTCGGAGCGCTTGCCAACGATGACCTTTTCAATTTCGTCAATTACAGCAAGGACTTTGGAGTGAGCAGCTGCCGTGTCAAATTCCGTGCAGGTCTTGTCTGTCTCTTTGTTCATCAGCAGGTTCCATGCCTTTCTTACTATTTTTTATTAATTATTACCGTTTGTTCCCCGGCGGCTCGATTTCTGCCCGCTGCCTGCCGGACAGAAATATTATAACATTTTATTGTGTATATTTGCAATAGTTTTTAATACAAATAACAAAGATTTTGTAGGAATTATTCAAAAAGCCAAAAAGCATAAACACAATTTCCGGTTTATCGTCACAAGCCTAAAATCAACGAAAAAGCGGCAGCGGACAAGACACCCTCTTTATGCCGCCCTGTCGTACAACCCTCTGACAAGCCTAAATTTTTGTGCCCGTCCCCGACACATTTCGACATCCGATGCAATATGATAATAGTGGAACAAAATTCCACCCTGCAAATCATCCCCGGGATGATTAAAAAAAGCAGGGACAAGGTAAAAATATACTTGGAGAACAAAACGGCACCCCGAGAACCGACAGGACCTGACGCGGGATGCCGAAAACAAAAGAGAGGACTTGGGTAATGATAGTCAGACGCGGAGATATTTTCTACGCCGACTTATCACCTGTCATCGGCTCCGAGCAGGGGGGACTTCGTCCGGTACTTATTATTCAAAATGATGTCGGCAACAAGTACAGCCCGACGGTGATAGCCGCAGCCATTACCTCGCGGATGGGCAAAACACGCCTTCCGACACATATTGACATTTACGCCGAAAAGGCCGGACTGGCTAAGGACTCGGTTATCCTGCTCGAACAGATAAGAACGCTCGACAAGCGGCGGCTCAAGGAAAAGATCGGACACCTCGACGACGCGATTATGAACGAGGTGAACGCGGCAATTGCCATCAGCTTCGGGCTTGAGGGTATTCCTGCAACTGCCGCCGAGACATATGAGCCTGCCCCGGCCGCAGCGGCTGCCGTGACTCAGCCTGAAAATCCTCCGGCCCCGGCAAGGGTGCTGGGTACGGTTACCGAAGCTGCAGCGGCGGTTACAGAACCGGTTGTCGGAGAGGGCGAACCGGGCAGTGTCATAGCATGAAGGCCGGCGGGGCGCGCTATTGGTTATTTTGAAATAAATCAACATATTTTTCCCCGGCCTCTTGATTTTCGCCGCACCAAAGGGTACAATATATACGAATAAATTATGTACCTTCAGGAGAAAATCAGTATGGCACTTGTCACCACCACCGAAATGTTCAAAAAGGCATATGCCGGCGGATACGCAATCGGCGCCTTCAATATCAACAACATGGAGATCATCCAGGCGATTACCAAGGCAGCGGCGGAACTGAAGTCCCCGGTAATCCTTCAGGTCTCGGCCGGAGCCCGCAAGTATGCAAAGCAGCCCTACCTCATGGCGCTGGTAAATGCGGCTATGGAGGATACAGGTCTTGACCTTGTCCTTCACCTTGACCACGGCGGAGCAGGCCTTGACCCGGACGGGGCATTTGAGCAGGTCAAGAGCTGCGTCGACTCGGGCTTTTCCTCGGTTATGATAGACGGTTCGAAATATCCCTTTGACGTCAATGTGGCGCTGACCAAGCGGGTAGTCGACTATGCCCATGCGCACGGTGTTGTGGTCGAAGGCGAGCTCGGCATTTTGGCCGGAATTGAGGACGACGTGAGGGTCGGCGCCGAGGACGCCATGTTCACCAACCCAGATGAGGTCGAGGAATTCGTTGAAAGAACCGGGGTGGACTCGCTGGCTATAGCCATCGGCACCTCGCACGGCGCTTACAAGTTCAAGCCCGGCACAAAGCCGCGCCTGAGGTTCGACATACTTGAGGAGGTCGGAAAAAGGCTCCCGGGCTTCCCGATTGTGCTGCACGGCGCATCCTCTGTCCCGCAGGAATATGTCAACGAAATCAACGCTCTGGGCGGCAAAATGCCCGACGCCATAGGCATTCCGGAAGAAATGCTGAGGAAAGCCGCAAAAATGGCGGTCTGCAAGATTAACATAGACTCGGACATCCGCCTTGCGATGACGGCTGCCATCCGCCGCGCGCTTGCCGCCGATCCGTCGGCCTTTGACCCCCGCGCTTACCTTTCGGTCGCGCGCAGCGAGGTCAAAAAAATGGTCGCCCACAAGATTGTAAATGTCCTCGGCTCGGACGGGAAGGCATAAGTCGTCGACCATAAGTTACCGGCTGCAACGCAAATGCGTTGCAGCCGGTTTTTTCTGACAGAAGCAGCGCAGATACCACCTTCAGTCCGCACTACTTTACTCACAATACAGGTTGAAAAGTTTTCGGGGTACTTTGACCCTTTTCAAAAGGGTCTTAAGCAGGGGGGTGGTGGCGGCGCCCCCACAAGTCACGCGGGAAGCGCGCTGTCCTTGTCGGTTGAGGTGATGATGCCGATTATGGCATGACAGGCTTGGGCAAGCCGGGCAACAGCGCCATCCCCAAGGGTGCTCCCGGAGCAGACCACTGTCCTCTCGGCACTGCCGCAGTAGACGGTAAGTATCAGCTCACCGGGACTACACACATCGGACCTTGCCGCGTCGGGGAAGCCCGCCACATTCAGGCTCGACAGAATTTCGCGTATCGCCCGCTTTTTCTCGTCACTCAGTATCAGCTCCCGGCGACATTCGCCCAATTTAAGAATTCCTTTTGCGCTGTCGTATGAACCGGACAGGTCAATATTCCAGCTCAAAGAAAAGCTGAAGTCGTCCGGCAGGTCGGAAAAATCAACCGGCGTATCCGAGCGCGGGGCCGACGAGGAAGAAAATAACGGCGGTGCTCCGTCGACCGCATTATTTTCACTTTGTATCTGGCTGTCCGACGCCAAAAATACAAGCAGCATAATGCAGACCAACATTACAAAAAGTATCATTTTCAGGCCGGCCCTTCCTTTCTTTTTGAATTCTTACTTCATTTGACGTTTCTCGGGCTTTGGTTGTTCCTGAGTTAACTAATTGTTTACAATAAGTTAAACTTATATTATAAGATGCAGTCAGTTATCTGCTTTCTTGCCGGCCGGCTCTTTGGGTTTTAGCACGCTGAAAATCAGCATCACGAGGGCGGGTAAAAGTATCATGCCCGCAACCCCGAAGAGCCTGAGTCCCGCGTACATTGCGACCAGCGCTATCAGTGGATGAACCCCGAAGCTATCCCCAACCACGCGCGGCTCGGCTACCTGCCTCACAATCACCATGACGGCGTAGAGGACTAAAAGGCCGAAGCCGAGCCTGAAATCCTTGGTAATCAGCTCGTATAGCCCCCAGGGCACGAGAACCGTCCCGACCCCAAGTACCGGCAGGATATCCACCAGCGCGCCGAGTGTGGCAATAAAAAGCGGGTACTCGACACCGAGTATCATAAGGCCGACAAACAGCCCGGCAAATGTTATCCCGAAAAGGATCAAGTAGGCTTTGAGCCACTTCCCCGCCGCGCCGAATACCTTTGATTTCAGGGTCGGCATATAGTCGGCCGCCCTCTTTGGCAACAGCAGGAGCAGCGAGGCATGTATGGATTTCAGGTCCATGCAAAAATAAAAGCAGGCCACGACCGTGACAATGAGAATCAGAAGTGCTCCGGGCAGCTTTGCCACCGTCCGGAAGATGACCGAGGGCAAGATGGCGCTGAGATTTGATATCAGGTCGGTCAGAAACTTTACAATCAGATTATTAAAGTTCTCAACGAAGGACTCAAATCCGTCCTGACCGCGCAGGTCGCGCAAAAAGGGGATTTTCTCCTCAAGATTCCCAAACCAGCCGGCAATGCGCTTCATGCTCTCACCCAGCTCGCCCTCGCCCGACAAAATCCGTCCGACAAGCTGCTTCAGCTCATAAATCAGGCGGTTCGTGACAAATGTCAGGATCACGACAATTACCGCCAGCACGGCCAATAGCAATACAAAGCTGCATAGTTTTTGCGGTATTTTGGTTTTCTTTGATACCCATCCCGCGGCCGGGACCACAAAAAGCGCCACTCCCCATGCAACAAGGAAGGGTATGAAAATGCCGAGCAGGTATTTTACAAAAAGCCAGCCGGCAAGTATCGCGGCAGCCGCGCAGAAGATGATTGCAGCCCACTTCTGCCAGTCAGTTTTTTCCATTTTGCCGCCCTCCTTATGTGTGCCCGTTAAAGTCCGGTATTTTTCCACTACGCTCTATATTATGTGAAGCAGGGCGGGCAATATTTCAAGCGCGGCAGAATACCGACACAAAAAAAGCGGCGGGGCTGCCGCATTTTTTGACAGCCCCGCTGTTTATTCGGTTTTTATCCTGAGCCGCTCTGCCTCCCCGGGGTCGGGGGTGACGTAGGCAGTCCAGTTGGTGTGGTAGATTACAAACCCCGGCCGGCTGCCTGGCGTCTTTTTGAGGTGCTTAACCAGCGTATAGTCAACCGGCACATTCTGTCCGTCCCTCGCGCTCGAATAGAGCGCCGCAATCCGCGCCGCCTGAGTGAAGTCAATATCTCCCGGCGCGCGCCCCTTGGTGACCAGCACCACATGAGCCCCCGGCCGCCCTTTGACATGGAACCAATAGTCATCCTTTGAGGCGAGTTGGTGGGTTATGTGCTCGTTCTGCAGGTTGTTCCGCCCGCAGAGCACTATAAATCCTCCATCGGTCCTGAAGGTCATAATCCCGGGTCCCTGCTTTTTTTGCAGGGTGTTGCCCTTCGCCTTTGAAACATAACCCGATTTTATCAGCTCGTCCCGTATCCCTGCAAGGTCGTCCGAAGTCTCGGCACGCTCAAGCGAGTCAAGCACGCTGGCAATATATTCAAGCTCGGCCTCGCCGAGCGCAATCTGGCGAGTCAGCTCGACCTTGGCGTGTTTTAGCTTGTTGTATTTTTTATAGAGCCGCTGCGCGTTCTCGGCCGGCGAGAGCTGCGGGTCGAGCTTTATCTTGCGCGTCCCGAAGCTGCCGTCCTCCCGCATGTCCGAGTAGTCTGTGAGCAGCGCGACCGCGTCGCCCTTTTTTATGGCATGGATATTCGCGGTGATAAGGTCGGCGTCCCGCCGAAAGTCCTCGCCCCGCACGCATTCGGCCAGCTCCACACGCTGGCGCTCGAGTTTGCGCGAAATACGCGCCTCGGCCGCCTTAAGAATCCTGCGTATGTCTGCGGACTGCTGCTTTATCCTGAACCTGCGGTCGCGCTCGCCGTAAAATGCGTCGAGCAGCTCGCCCGCGCTCTCAAAATGCCGCCGCTCGGCGCCCGCGCCGTAGTGCGTCAAGTCTGCATACGAATACTCGACCGGCTCGCCATCAAGGCTTATCAGAGTGGGGGTAAATCTCTCCTCGCATATCACTTCTATAATTTCCGAAAAACTCTGCCAGAGCCGGTCTGTGTCACAAGCTGCCAGCGGTGTGTCGATGCGGCGGCTTGCCCGAAATACAATCTCGCGCGCCACGGTTGCCGATATGCCCATGTAGGTGTCGGCAATAAACCTCTCGGCCTTCTGCTCCCCCGAAGCTGCCGCCACCGCCGAGAAAAACTCCTCCCGGCTTGTCACCATAGGGTCGGCCTTGTCCTGTGGCGGCGGGAGCTCGTACTTCATCCCCGGAAGTACCTGCCGGCGGCTGCTGGTGGTGAAGTCCACCGGGCGAAGCGCGTTTATTATCCTGAGGCTCGCGTCGGTGAGTATCAGGTTGCTGTATTTGCCCATAACCTCCGCAATGAGGTATTTCGTGGAGTCAAAGCCCAGCTCGTCCCGGCATTCAAAGCCCAGCCACACCGCCCGCTCAAAGCCCTGCTGCACTACCTCCTTCAGCCGCGCACTCCCCAGGTGCTTGCGGAGCAGCATGCAGAAGTTCGGCGGCGTGGTCGGATTCTCCTTTACAAGCGATGTGTAGCCGATACGCGGGCTGTGCGAGCCGGCGTTAATCAGCAGCCGCCGCACGCCCGAGGGCGTTCGCAACTGTATTACTATTTCGTCACGCTCGGGCTGGTGAATCCTCTCCACCCTCCCGCCTATTGCGCTCTGCTTCAGCTCGCTTACCACACAGGCAAGCATGCCCGCATCAAATGCCATTTATTTTTTGCGGGGGCCTGCCCCCGCACCCCCAATTATGGATTTCCTCGGGGGCTCTGCCCCCGCACCCCCAATTATGGATTTCTCGGGGGCTCCGCCCCCGGACCCCCGCCAAAGGGGGATTTTTGAAAAAATCCCCCTTTGGAAACCCCAAAAACTTTTAATCCAATTGCTAAAACGGAAATATCCTAAG
>JBMNUI010000033.1:0-23410 GCA_050946195.1 Eubacteriales bacterium | reverse complement strand
CATAACAAAAGCACAACTTGCGGCCGTTCCTGCGCGTTGATATCATGAGCTTGATATTCCGCAGAAGCTGGTGACAGGTTGTGCATGGGGTGCGAGTCTTGCCTCCCTCGCTTGTCTGTATTATACTACAAACAGGGCGGCTTGTAAATTATCAAAATTCACGATTTTTTGATTGAAAATTCGTTGAAATGGATATATATGAAAAAAACAATGCAAAAAAACCTCAATTTTTGTAAATAGTGCACACAGGCCGCTTTACGGCCCGCAAAACCGGTTCTTCATATCCACCTAAACCCGCACAAGAGATGCAAAACTTGTAATTTAAAATTATTTTCGTCGGGGTACTTGACAGCCATTTACTCTTATGATAATATTATAGCGCAAAAAGAAGCAGAACCCTCGGTTCTCACCCTGCCGCGCCGCGAGCAGGGTTGATACGGCGATATTTGCGCTCCACATCAGGTGGAGTAGATGTCGCGTGGAGGCTGCTTCCGCGCGGCTTTTTTCTTATTAAACGGAGGTGTTGAACATCGCAACAAAAAACATGCTAACCAACGACGATATCCGATTCAGGGAAGTTCGGGTTGTCGGAGAAAACGGCGAACAGCTTGGCATAATGAGCAGTGACGAAGCGCGCCGACTTGCATACGAGGCAGGCCTTGATCTGGTACTGATGGCCCCCCAGGCTGAGCCGCCGGTATGCCGCATCATGGACTACGGGAAATACCGCTTTGAGCGCGAGAAAAGAGAAAAGGAAGCCAGAAAGCGGCAGCAGATAGTTGAGCTTAAGGAAATTCAGCTCTCTTACCGCATAAACTCGCACGACTTCGAGACCAAAGTAAGACATGCGCTGCGGTTTTTGTCGGAAGGCAATAAGGTCAGGGTAGTGATGCGCTTCAAAGGCCGTGAGATGGCCCACATCCCTCTCGGACGTGAGATTCTCGACAAATTTGAGGTTGCATGTTCGGGCGCGGGTACTCCGGAGAAAAAACCGGTGCTCGACGGAAGGTTCCTTAGCATGATTATAAGCCCGCTGAAAACCGGCGGAAAAGCATCACCTGCCGGGAAGAAGGAAAAAGCGCCTCGCTGATGTTGCATGTTAAAATATAAACCGGCTTTCCGGGGCAGGGCCCGCGCGCCAGGGGCGGCTCCGGACTGAAAGCTGCGACCACAAGCCAAGATCAATGACATAACAAAGGAGTAAACCAATGGGAAAAATCAAAACGCACAAAGCCTCGGCCAAAAGGTTTTCCGTGACCGGGACCGGCAAGGTCAAAATGAATCACTGCCTACACAGGCATAATCTGGGCAAGAAGACTTCAAAACGCAAGAGATATCTTCGCAAATCAGCATTGGTGGATGGTGCCATGGCCGCGAATATAAGAAGGCTTATCCAGAAATAAACCGGGGAGGAAAAAGAAATGGCAAGAATCAAGGGCGCGGTCGCAACGCGCAAAAGAAGAAATAGAGTCCTGAAGGCTGCAAAAGGTTATTGGGGAAGCAAGTCCAAGCATTTCAGAATGGCAAAGCAGGCCGTGATGAAAAGCGGGAATTACGCTTTTGTGGGGCGCAAGCTCAAGAAAAGAGATTTCCGGCACCTGTGGATTACCCGCATTTCAGCCGGAGCCAAGGCAAACGGTATGAACTATTCCACATTTATGCACGGTCTGAAGGTCGCCGGAATTGATCTCAACCGCAAGATGCTCTCGGAAATTGCAGTGTCTGATCCCGAAGCCTTCGCCAAACTGGTCGAGAAGTCAAAGGCCGCTCTTGCATAAGGCAGATGAACCCGGTAGAAAACCGGGTTTTTCATTATTCTGATTTTTCGGAGGGACCGCATATGGGCAGGGAGCCGATCACAATAACCTCGCGCCGCAATCCGGTCATAATAAAAATATGCGGGCTGACAGACAAAAAGAACCGAGAGGCCGGGCGGCTCTTCCGCTTCGACGGGATAAAGCTGTACTGCGAGGCGGCACTCTCGAGCGTTGAGCTTGTCTATGTCCTGCTCCGCGAGGCCGATTACGAGGCTGTCATATCAAAGATAAAATCACACGGCGGCCCCGACCCGCTTCTAACCCCGGCCAGGGTCATCCTGCTTCCCGATCGGCTTTTTGGCTCGGTTTCAGAAGAAAAATCCCCCGAGGGGATAATTAGTGTGGCAAAGTATATTGACAAATTCCATAAAATAGCTACAATAAATAATAACTCGGGCATGGGGCTCGCGGAGACTAAAGGCAAAATCATCATGCTTGAGAATATCCAGGACCCCGGAAACCTCGGGACCATGCTGCGCTGCGCTTCGGCGCTCGGATTTGAGCGTGTGATACTTGCCGGTGCCTGCGCCGATATCTACAATCCCAAAACCCTGCGCGCCGCAATGGGGGCTACCTTCCGTGTCGGCACGCTTGCTTTCAGGGGATGTGAGGGCGCCGATGTGGTGCGGGCGCTGCGCGCCGTCGGGCGGCGGGTGTTTGCCGCAACTCCCGGTGAGGACGCTATAAATCTGGGGGAGATTGAGCTGCGAGCCAGCGATGTCTTTGTTATCGGAAACGAGGGGCACGGGCTTGATGCAGAGCTGGTACGGGTCTGCGACGCGAGGGTCAGGATACCGATGAGCCCGGGCAGCGAGTCGATGAACGCCGCCTCTGCCGCGGCAATATTCATGTGGGAGATAGCAAACTGCAGATAGCCGAATAAAAAACCGAAAGGCTGGTGCGCTTTATGGGTACGGAAAATCTGTACTGGGTATGGCTGTCCTGCCGGCTTGGCGCGGCAAACTGCGACTTTGTGCGCCTTGTGCTCAGATATGACAATCCGTATGACATTTACAGAGCCGACCAGACCGAGCTTTCCCAGATTGACGGGATAAGCGAGCAGACTGCAAACGCGCTCATGGACAAGCGCCTTGACGAGGCCGCCGGGATTATCGGCTACTGCGCCGGCGCCGGGGTCGGTATTCTGCCCTTTTCCCACCCGGACTATCCGGGCCGCCTGCGTATGCTGAAGGACCCGTCGGTCCTGCTTTACGTGCGGGGAAGGCTGCCGCAGATGGATAAGCTTGTCTGTATTGCGGTTGTGGGAACCCGCAGGATGAGCGAATACGGGCGCGAGTCGGCGTATAGAATAGCATATGAGCTGGGGGCGGCCGGCGCCGTGGTGGTCAGCGGGATGGCTCTCGGAATCGATGGCGTGGCGGCCTGCGGAGCGCTGACCGGCAGAGGCAAGACGGTTGCGGTGCTGGGCAGCGGGATTGACGTCATTTACCCGCGCGAGCACGCAAAGCTCATGCAGCTCATATCCGAAAACGGGGCGGTGGTGACCGAATATCCTCCCGGGACGCCGCCGGCCCGCGAGCATTTTCCGGTTCGCAACCGCATTATCAGCGGGATGTGTCAGGGGACCCTGGTGGTAGAGGCCGACGCAAAAAGCGGAGCCATGATAACCGCCCGCATTGCCCATGAGCAGGGCAGGCAGGTCTTTGCCATTCCCGGGAATCTCGGCGAGGAGAACACAGAGGGCACCAACCAGCTTATTCGCGACCGAGCGATTGTAGTCATAGAAACAGAGGATATCCTGCGCGAGTACGAATATTTGTACGGCATGAGTATTGACACCGCAAGGCTTGCCGCGGCAAGGAAAAAGTACCGTTATGGCAACGAGGTGTTTCTGAAAATGGGGGTGTCGGCAAGGCTTGCCCCCGGGCGCCCGGCGCCAAAATCTAACAAGCCTTCGGCCCCCGCCGAGGCTTTCCGCAAAAAGAAAGACAAGACGGCGGATAATCAGAAAGAAGATAATAAACCTGAAAAAACCGAAGAGTCAAAGCCAAATACCAAGAAACTGACCGCCGGTGACTATATTGAAAGCGCCAGAAAACCGACGGCGCAGGATGAAAAGCAAAAGGCTCGTACGGACGACGCTTTTGCCGCGGTTCTGGCGTCGCTTGACGAGAAATACCGCAGGCTGCTCGAAGCGATGCCTGCCGACCGGGCGGTCCCGCTTGACGCGCTGGCAAAGCTCGGCTTCAGCATCGGCGAGGTGATATCTGCTATGACCATGCTCGAGGTGAAGGGGCTTGTCAGCTCGCTGCCCGGCGGACTCTACATAAGGCGGTAGGCAAGGGCAGCAAAACCAACTCAACCGAAAGGAATCCCAAATGTCGAATCTGGTAATCATAGAGTCTCCGACCAAAGCACCAACCATAAAAAGCTATCTCGGCTCAAGTTACAAGGTGGTTGCCTCCAACGGCCATGTGCGCGATTTGCCCAAGAGCAGCATGGGCGTTGATATCGAAAACAACTTTGAGCCGCATTATATAAATATACGGGGCAAGGGTGAGCTGATTAAAAACCTGAAAAAAGAGGTCAGGGAGGCCGACCGGGTATATCTTGCCACCGACCCCGACCGCGAGGGCGAGGCGATTTCCTGGCACCTTGCCACAGCCCTCAATATTCCTGAAGAAAAACTCCATAGAATAACCTTCAACGAAATAACAAAAACGGCGGTTAAGAATGCAATAAAATCCCCGCGCAAAATCGACATACATCTGGTAGATGCACAGCAGACAAGGCGGATTCTTGACCGAATCGTGGGTTACAAGCTCTCGCCCTATCTCTGGAAGACCGTGAAAAGCGGGCTGTCGGCCGGCCGGGTACAGTCGGTGGCGACAAGGATAATAGTCGAGCGCGAGGAAGAAATCAGAGCTTTCGTCCCAACCGAGTACTGGACAATCGATGCCATACTCGTCTGCGACGAGGGGCGCGAGATAAAGGCGCACTTTTACGGCGACGGGAGCGGGAAGATAAAGCTCGGCAGCCGGGAAGAGGCTGACAGAATTATCGCGGCGGTTGACAAAAAGCCCTTTTTGGTCAAATCAATACGCCGCGGAGTGAAGCGTCGGGCGCCCTATCCGCCCTTTACCACCTCAACCCTGCAGCAGGAAGCCTCGCGCAAGCTGGGCTTTCAGTCTGTGCGTACCATGAGGGTGGCGCAGGAGCTCTACGAGGGCATTAACCTCGGAGCCGAAAACGGCGGGATGCAGGGTCTTATCACCTACATGAGAACCGACTCGCAGCGAGTTTCCGCCGAGGCGCAGGCCGCGGCTCTCGCATATATTGCCGAAAAATTCGGGCCGGAGTATTGCCCGGCGTCGCCGCGGGTCTACAAATCCAGAAACAACGTGCAGGACGCGCACGAGGCGATAAGGCCGGTCAAGGTGGCGCTCGAGCCGGCAAGGATCCGGGGCTATCTGACGGGCGATCAGTACAGGCTCTACAAGCTTATCTGGGAGCGCTTTGTCGCCAGCCAGATGCAGTCTGCCGAGCTCAGTACCGTGACCGCCGACTTCAGTTGCGAAGGGTATATCTTCCGCGCAAGCGGGTACAGCGTCACCTTCCCAGGATTTATGGCCTTATATACCGAGGCTGAGGATGAGACCCGGCCGAAGGCCGACGACAACGGCGATGCCGAGGGCGGCGAGCGCGACCTTGTAATCCCCGACATGAAGGTGGGGCAGAGCCTTGAGCTGAGAAAAATCTCCGGCGAGCAGCATTTCACCGAGTCCCCGCCGCGCTTTACCGAGGCGGCGCTCATACGCTTCCTTGAAGAACAGGGAATAGGCCGCCCGAGCACATACGCGCCTATAATAACCACAATCCTTGCCCGAAAATACGTCAGGCGCGAGGGCAAGGTGCTGGTGCCGACGCCGCTCGGTGAAATCACGACAAAGCTGATGAAGGAAAACTTCCCGGACGTCGTGAATTACAGGTTTACTGCCGATATAGAGACCGAGCTTGACGAGATTGAGTCGGGTAACGCGAATATGCTCGAGGTGCTCACCAGATTCTGGCAGAAATTCAGCCGCGAACTTGCGGAGGCCGAGAAGAAAATCGGCAGCGAGAACATTTCGCTGCCGGTTGAGGAAACAGATATTATTTGCGAAAAATGCGGTGCGCGGATGGTGATAAAGAGCGGCAGATTCGGGGAATTTGCTGCCTGTCCGAACTACCCCGCGTGCAAAAATACAAAGCCGCTTGACAATAAAAAACTCAAAAGAGAGGGCGCGAAGGAAAGCCTGCCCGGCAACGAGCCGGTACTCGCCGATTTTAAGTGCGAGAAGTGCGGCGGGGACATGGTGTTGCGCCACGGGAGATACGACAGCTTTTATGCCTGTGTAAATTACCCGAAATGCAGATTCACAAAGCAGAAGACAAAGGACATCGACGTCGCCTGCCCGAAGTGCGGCTCGAAAATCGTCATGAAACGGGGACGCAACAGGTCGGTGTTCTACAGCTGCGAGAGGTACCCCGAATGTGATTTTTCCTCATGGGACCTGCCGACCGGCGAGAAGTGCCCGGTATGCTCCGGAATGCTGTTCCGCAGCAAGTCTAAAGGGATGCTGGTTTGCAAGACCGAGAATTGTCGATACGAGCGCCCGATTGAGATGAAAAAACGATGAAAAATAGTATAATTGTGTGCGGAGCGGGACTTGCCGGCTGCGAGGCGGCATGGCAGGCCGCCGAGCGCGGGGTGCAGGTGCTGCTCTATGAGATGAAACCCCAAAAATACACGCCGGCACACACCTCCCCCGGGTATGCCGAGCTTGTCTGCTCAAACTCGCTCAGGTCTGACATATTGACAAACGCCGTCGGACTGCTTAAGGAGGAGATGCGCCGGCTCGGCTCACTGATTATGCAGGCCGCCGACGCCACGCGGGTTCCCGCCGGCTCGGCGCTTGCGGTCGACCGCAAGTTGTTTTCGGAGTACATCACAAATCGCATAAAAAGCCACCCTAACATAGAGGTAATTTCTCAAGAAGTGACCTCTGTTCTGGAAGACAGTATAACCGTGATTGCCACCGGGCCGCTGACCTCTGATGCTTTTGCCGAATATATACGAGCAGAGCTCGGCTGCGGGGGGCTGCATTTTTTCGATGCCGTCGCCCCCATTGTCGCCGCAGACAGCATCGACATGGAAATTGCTTTCTTCGGCTCAAGATACGGCAAGGGGGGAGACGATTACATCAACTGCCCGATGACAGAGGAGGAATACGCCGCATTTTACCGGGCGCTTGTCAGTGCAAAACAGGCTGAGCTGAAGGATTTTGACCGCGAGCAGCAGGAGGAGGCCGGCTTTTTTGAGGGCTGCATGCCGATTGAGGTCATGGCGGCACGGGGATACGACACGCTGCGCTACGGGCCGCTCAAGCCGGTAGGCATTGTCGACGAGCGGACCGGCAGGCGCCCTTATGCCGTGGTGCAGTTGCGCCGCGAAAACGCAGCCGGTACGATGTACAACATGGTCGGCTTTCAGACCCGGCTGACCTTCCCCGAGCAAAAGCGGGTGTTTTCTATGATTCCGGGACTCGAGAACGCCCAGTTTTTGCGGTACGGTGTGATGCACCGGAACACTTATCTCAACTCTCCCGGTCTGCTTGCCGCCGACTATTTGATGATAAGACGCCCGAATATTTATTTTGCCGGGCAGATTACCGGTGTCGAGGGGTATGTCGAGTCGGCGGGAAGCGGCCTTGTCGCCGGAGTAAATGCCGTGCGGGCGGCGCTGGGGCTTGAGAAAATCATCTTCCCCGAGATTACCATGCTCGGGGCTTTGGCGGCATACATCAGCCGCGGGGGTGCCGGCAGGTTCGAGCCTATGAACGCCAACTTCGGGCTGGTCCCGCCGCTTGAAACAAAAGTGCGGAATAAGCAGCAAAAAAACGAGGCGCTCTCAGACCGGGCGCTGTCTGCCATTGCAGATATTTCAGACATAGTATGGCAGGGGCGCCGCCAAAAATGACGGCCGCCTGCCCGTGGGTATTCCGCGGTAATGCTTGCTCAATTGAGGTGTCGGATGAGAATAATACTTGACGCTATGGGAGGGGACAGCGCTCCCGAAGAAATAATAAAAGGTGCTGTTCTTGCCGCCGGCGAATTTGACGTCGACATAACCCTTGTCGGCAACAGACAAAAAATTGAAGATGCTGCGGCTGAATGCCGGCTTGATATATCGCGCTTTGCTGTGGTCCATACTGACGTTGAGGTCGGGATGGAGGACGACCCGCTCTCGGTGCGTCGCGAGAAGAAAGACTCGTCGATGTGCGTCGGGCTGCGGTTGCTCGCCGCCGGCGAGGGCGACGCTTTCGTCAGCGCGGGGAATACCGGCGCGCTTTTCACCGCATCAAGCCTTATCGTTCGCAAAATACGAGGCATTCATCGTGCGGCAATTGCAAGCATAATTCCGGTCACCCCGCCGGTGTTGCTGATTGATGCCGGCGCCAACGTGACGGTGACCAGCGCCTACCTTGAGCATTTTGCCATAATGGGCGGCGTTTACATGAGGTGCGTCATGGGAACCCAAAACCCGCGGGTGGGGCTGCTCAACAACGGGGCCGAGCCCGGCAAGGGAACGGCGCTGCAGATTGAAGCTTATCAGGTTTTGAGCAAGAATAAAAACATAAACTTCGTCGGAAACATTGAGGCGAACAAAGTCGGGTTTGACTGCTGCGACGTGCTGGTCACCGACGGATATACCGGGAATATCCTGCTGAAATCCATCGAAGGCATGGGAAAGCTGTTCAATGACAACCTGAAAGGCTGCTTTTCTGCCGGTGCAATATCCAGATTCGCAGGCTATCTCGTGAAAGGCCGGTTGCGGGAGTTTAAAACCAGATTTGACGCCTCGACATACGGCGGTGCCCCCTTCTTAGGGCTAAACAGGCCGGTGATAAAGGCTCACGGCTCCTCAAATGCCCGAGCCATTAAAAACGCTGTTGGTCAGGCCATCGGCTATTCAAAAACCGGGGTAAGTCAGGAAATTGCCGGGGAAATCAGTCGTATCATATCAGAGGACGGCAAAGCAATTTCAGAAGAGGGGTCCGGGAGTGCTGCCAATGTACCGAAGGTCTGAGACCCTTGCAAAAGAAAAGGAAGAGTTGCAGATGAAAAGTTTGCCGCTTGACATATCCGAATTTGAGCGGCGGGTCGGGTATGTGTTCAAGGACAAGAAGCTGATTGAAACCGCCCTGACCCATTCGTCATATTCCAATGAGCTGCGCGCTAAGCACATCGACTGCGAGAGCAACGAGCGCCTTGAATTTTTGGGAGATTCGGTGCTCTCGCTGATTGTCAGCGAGTATCTTTATTCAAAATACGCCGGTGAGCACGCCGAAGGCGACCTGACCCGGATGAGGGCAGACGTAGTCTGCGAGCGTGCGCTGGTGCGCTATGCGCAGAAAATCGGGCTTGGACAGTTTCTGCGCCTGGGGCGCGGTGAGGAAAAAAACCGGGGAAGGGAACGCAAATCAATAATTGCCGACGCTTTTGAGGCGACGCTTGCGGCAATTTACCTTGACGGCGGCAAGGAGACCGCGACCAAGTACCTTTTGCCTTTTATTGAAGAAGAGCTCAAAGTGATTATTAACTCCGAGACGTTGCAGGACTACAAGACCCGCCTTCAGCAGTTTGTGCAGCAGTCCGAAGGCGAGCGGCTCGAGTATGTGACGGTCGGCGAGAGCGGTCCCGACCACATGAAGGTTTTTGAAGTCGTGGCAATGCTGAATTCAAACATAATCGGGCGCGGTACGGGCGGAACCAAACGCGAGGCGGAGCAGAAAGCCGCAAAAGAGGCGCTTATGTTATTTGGAGAGTTATAACAAAAGCTGCCGCAAATCAGTCTATTTGCGGCAGCTTTTGTTTATGGCGGAGAAGGAGAGATTCGAACTCTCGAACCGCTTTTGGCGGTTACACGATTTCCAGTCGTGCGCCCTCGACCAACTAGGCGACTTCTCCGTATTATTCCTCTTGAATGCACGGCTATCAGCGCGGCGGCTTGTTTATGATACCACAAGCCTTTATAAAAATCAAGAGTTTTTCGCGAAATGGGGCGTGTAAAATGCAAAACCGCGGCCGCTGTGCGTTGTGTTTCGGCGTTTTATGTGCTCATTCTGATTAGGTGCGGCAGCCGGTTCTGTGAGCCGGCTGCCGGCAAATATACCTCTATACTATATCTGCAATTTTAACATACTTGCTGCCGTATTCGGTTATGAACTGTTTGCGGGCCGGCAGGTTGTCGCCGAGCAGGGTGTCGAACATCCGATAAGTGCGCTCGGCGTCGTCGGGTTTGACCTGTATGAGCCGGCGGGTGGCTGGGTTCATTGTCGTCTTCCACATCATCTCAGGCTCGTTCTCGCCAAGTCCCTTGGAGCGCTGGACCGTGAATTTCTTGTTGCCGAGCTTTTTGATTATTTCCTCTTTTTCGGCATCGTCATAGGCAAAATAGGTTTCATCCTTCGAGGTTATCTCATAGAGCGGAGTTTCGGCGATGAAAACCCGGCCTTCCCGAATGAGAGTCGGGAGCAGGCGGTAGAACATGGTGAGGAGCAGGGTGCGGATGTGGTAGCCGTCCTCGTCGGCGTCGGTGCAGATGATAATTTTCGACCAGCGGAGCTGTTTTATGTCGAATTTCAGGATATCGCCCTTGAGCTTGCCCTCAATCTCGACGCCGCAGCCGATTACTTTGAGCAGGTCGGTGATGACCTCGTTTTTAAACAGCTTGTCGTATGTGCCCTTGAGGCAGTTGAAGGTTTTGCCGCGGACCGGGATTATTGCCTGAAACTCGGCGTTGCGGCCGAGCTTGCAGGAGGTCAAAGCCGAGTCGCCTTCGACGATGTAAAGCTCGCGTACATTCGGGTCCTTCGAGCGACAGGAAACAAACTTGTCCACCCGGTTGGCTATGTCCATTGTGCCCGAGAGCTTCTTTTTAATGTTAACCCGCGCCGACTCGGCCGCCTCGCGGCTGCGCTTGTTGAGCAGTACCTGGTTTGCAAAAATTTCGGCCTCGGTCGGGTGCTCGGTGAAGTAAATCTCAAGGTTCCGCCGAAGGAAGTCGTTCATGGCCTCGTAGATGAAGGTGTTTGTGATTGCCTTTTTGGTCTGGTTTTCATACGAGGTCACAGTCGAGAAACTGTTTATCACCAGAACGAGGCAGTCGGCTATGTCGGCGAAGGTGATTTTCGATTCATTCTTCGTATATTTGCCGCTGGCCTTCAGATACTTGTCCAGCGCATAGGTGAAGGCCTGCCTCACCGCGCGGTCGGGCGAGCCGCCGTACTCCAGAAAGCTTGAGTTGTGGTAATATTCGATGACATTGACAGTGCTTGAGATGCAGAAGGCAAAATCGGCCTTCAGGCGGTAATCCTCCTTGTCTTCGCGGTCGCGTCCCGAGGTCTCAAGGTGCCAGAGCACCGGCTCGGTTTTTGCGGTTTCCCCGGCAAGCTCGGCGATGTAGTCGCCGATACCGTTTTGGTAGAGGTATTCGTGCTCGGAAAATTTGCCGTTCTCGTTCTCAAACCGCAGCACAAACTTTATCCCCGAGTTGACCACCGCCTGTTGGTGCAGGACCCTGTCAAAATACTCAAACGGGATATTTATGTCGGTAAACACCTCAAGGTCGGGTCTCCAGTGGATAATAGTGCCGGTGCGCCTTTCCTTTTTGTCGAGTTCGCGGGAAATGAGCTGAGTTACCGGTTTGCCCTTTTTGAAGCTGATTTTGTGCTCGTGCGTGCCGTCGTATGAGTAAACATCCATGAACTCCGAGCTGTACTGCGTGGCGCAGGCGCCAAGACCGTTGAGCCCGAGCGAGTACTCATATGCGCCATTTTCCTTGTTGTTATCGTATTTGCCGCCGGCATA
The DNA here is from genome assembly GCA_050946195.1 of Eubacteriales bacterium. Classification (GTDB taxonomy): domain Bacteria; phylum Bacillota; class Clostridia; order Oscillospirales; family CAG-272; genus UMGS1002. Next base: position 11,720 of record JBMNUI010000033.1, on the reverse strand, counting down.
GAGCTCGTTGAAGATCAGATCCCAGTTCCAGCGTTTTTCGCGCTCGTTGTAGCCGAGCGGAACCCCGCGCCCGAAGTCTTCGACCTTGAGCGAGTGGTCTTTGCAAACCGTGACTATTATTACATTCCCGTAGCCCTCGCGCGCCTCGTCAACCGAGTTGGCCAGTATTTCAAAGAATGACTGCTGGCAGCCATCAAGCCCGTCCGAGCCGAAAATGACGCTCGGTCGCTTTCTGACGCGGTCGGCGCCCTTTAGCGCCTTTATGCTCTGGTCGTTATACCCTGCTTTCATTGTTTCGGTTTTGTACTTTGCCATTTTTCCTCCACATAATCGCGCACTGGGTCGCGGATAACATTGCTATAAATATTATAATGTTGCCATACATATTATATCAGAAAAATGCGTTCATAACAAGTGGGAAATGCCGAGCATGTGCTGAGGCGACTGCCGGATTTGAGTTATTATCATTTTTAGCTTGCAATGCGGCAGAATTTGGAATATAATATTTCCAAGCACAAGTACTGACGGGGGCGCTTAATTGGTCAATTCAATTGAAAATAGCGAAACTATCCGCAGGATTGCGGCCGGCAGGACGGCGGTTTGCGGCATCGGGATATCAAACCTGCCGCTTATAGATTTTCTGCTCGGGCTGGGAGCCGTAATCACCGCAAGGGACAAAAAAGAGCGCGGGCAGCTCGGAAGCTCTGCCGAGTTGCTCGAGTCGCGCGGGGTGCGGCTGGTGCTCGGCGAGCGGTATCTTGAGGGACTTGACGAAGATGTTATATTCCGCACGCCGAGCATGAGGCCGGATTTACCCGCGCTCCGCGCTGCCGCGGCGCGCGGGGCGCTGGTTACCTCCGAGATGGAGCTTTTCATGGAGCTCACGCCGGCGCAGGTCATAGGCATTACCGGAAGCGACGGGAAAACCACCACAACCACCCTCACATACAAAATGCTCGACCTTCAGTGCAAAAGAAGCGGACAGGGCAGGGCTTATGTCGGCGGCAACATCGGTGCCCCGCTTCTGCCGCGTGTGGGGGAGATGAACCCCGGGGACCGGGCGGTGGTCGAGCTCTCAAGCTTTCAGCTCATGAGCATGAAAATCTCGCCCGAGCTCTCGGCAATAACCAACATCACGCCAAACCACCTCGACTGGCACACCGGGATGAAGGAGTACACCGCCGCAAAGCTCAACATCTGCTCGCACCCGAGATGCCGGCGGCTTGTCGTCAATGCCGACAATGAGATAACCCGAAAAATCGGCAGCGACTCACCGCTTGAGGTCACCTTTTTCTCCTCGACAAAAAAAAGATATGCTGAAGTTGTGCCAAAGGGAAAAAACAATGCGACAGCGGTTTTTGAGCGGGACGGTATGATTGTCCGGTGTGACGGGGAAAATGAAGAGGAACTTTTGAAGGTGTCGGACATTCTTCTCCCCGGACGTCACAATATTGAAAATTATATGGCCGTAATGTCGCTGGTTTATGGAATGGTGAGCCATGATATATTTACAGAGATTGCAAAAACTTTCCGGGGGGTCGAGCACCGGCTGGAGTTTGTCCGAGAGCTTGACGGGGTGAGGTATTATAACAGCTCGATAGATTCAAGCCCGACCCGCACTGCCGCGGCGCTCTCGGCCCTGCCCGAAAAGCCGGTAGTGATCTGCGGCGGGTATGACAAAAAAATCCCCTTCGGGCCGCTTGCGACAGCACTGGTTGAGCGCGCCGCGGCGGTGGTCCTGACCGGAGATACGGCCGAAAAAATAAAAGCGGCGCTCGAGGCTTGTGCCGGGTATGACCCAGAGCTGCTGCCGACTGTAATCGAGCCTGACTTTGAGGCCGCAGTGTGGCGCGCGAGGGAGCTGGCGCGCCCCGGCGGGATCGTGCTGCTATCGCCGGCCTGCGCCAGCTTTGACAGGTTTAAAAACTTTGAGGAGCGCGGAAATCTCTTTAAGAGCATTGTAAACCGCTTTTGAAATAAAACGATTGGAGTTGACCGAATAGAATGAAAACCGAAACCGATTTAAAGGAGCTTGTAGTCGGCCTTGCGGGGCTGATGTCGGTATCCGGCCGGGAGACCCACGAGCGTAAGAAGCTGCTCTCGCTTGTCGGCGGGTATTTTGACGAGTATTATGCCGACGATGTCGGCAACCAGGTGTTCGTCAGGTACTGCGGCCGGGCAAATGCTCCAAAAATTCTTATCGACACCCACTTTGACGAGGTCGGGATGTATGTCGCCGACATAAAGGAGGGCGGGTTCCTCTCGTTTGTCAACATCGGCGGGCTTGACACGAGGATTCTCAATGGTGCCGAGGTGATTGTATATGGTGACAAACAGATTTACGGCGTCATCGCCTCAACGCCGCCGCACCTGCAAAAGCCCGAGGATGCTGAGAAGCCCGGCGAGATTCACGAGTTTTTGATAGACACCGGCTATACGAAGGAGGAGCTCGAGGGCTTTGTCAGGGTCGGCACGCCGGTGGGCTTTCTGCCAAAATACACAGACCTGCTCGGCGGCAGCATCTCAGGCAAAAGCTTTGACGACAAGGCCTGTGCCGCCTGCGCGATTTATGCCCTGGCAAATGTTCCGAAGGACGAGCTTTGTGGTGACGTCTATATTTTGCTCTCGGCTTATGAGGAGACCCGGAGGGTCGGGGGCGCCGCAGCCGGGACCTACAGGATTGAGCCTGACTACGCCATGGTGGTCGATGTCTGCCATGCCAGGGTGCCTAATACGTCAAGGGGAGAGACCACAAATTTCGGGGGCGGGCCGGAAATAACCCACTCGCCGGCCACCGACCGGCGTCTGACCAAAATGACCGCCGAGCTTGCCGCGGAGAAGGGAATCAAGTACCAGTTCACCGTATCCTCGCCCGGCACCGGTACAAACTCGCCGGCGGTCGGGCTGACCCGGGCCGGCGTGCCGGTGGTCGATATCGGGCTGCCGATGAAGAACATGCACACATACAACGAAATAATCTGCATCGAGGACTGCATTGAGACCGCAAAGCTGATTTCGGCCTTTGTCGCTTCGGGCAGGATAGCGGGGGAGTTCGGACATGAAAAGATTTAGCGGAGTTGACCTTTTGCGCGAGCTCTGCCTTGCCTTCGGCCCGTCGGGCTGCGAGGGGCAGGTGGCAGGTCTGATACTCGAGCAGATCGCCGGGACATATGACGACTGCCGCACCGATAGAATGGGCAACATTATCGCACACATATGCGGCGGCGGTGAGGGGTATGACCCCGATAGTCCCCGAAAAATCATGATTTCGGCGCACATGGACGAGGTCGGATTCATGATAAACGATATAACCGAGAAGGGCTGCCTGAAGTTTGTCTGTATTGGCGGCATTGACCCGCGGGTCCTCCCCGGCCGGGGTGTTGTGCTCGGAGACGAGGAAAAGCGGGTTTGTGGGGTCATCGGCTCAAAGGCCATTCACCTGCAGTCACCCGAGGAGCGCAAGAAAGTGGTCAAGGCCGACAAATTATATATCGACATCGGCGCTAAGGACAAAGAAGAAGCTCAAAAACATATAAATCTCGGCGACTTTGGAGCATTCGATTCTGATTTTGTGATATTCGGCTCGGGGGATAAGTTTGTCAAGTGCAAGGCCGTGGACGACCGGCTGGGCTGCGCGGTGTTGATTGAAGTGATGAGGCGGCTGGCAGACACCGGGAAAAAGCTGCCGTTTGATTTGTATTTCTGCTTTACCGTGCGAGAGGAGACCGGATATTCGGGTGCCGGAACCGTGGCAAATGCGCTTAGCCCGGATTTCTCGATTGTCGTTGAGGCGACGGCGGTCGCCGACATTGCCGGGGTGCCCGAGGCTGCCAAGGTAGCCAAACTCGGCGAGGGCGGTGTGGTGTCCTATGCCGACAAGGGAACAATCTACGACCGCGAGTTTGCCGAATTTGCGCTCTCTGTCGCAAAAGAAAACAATATTAAGGCTCAGGTGAAACGGTATGTGTCGGGCTCAAATGACGCCGCGCATATCCAGCGCTCGGGACGCGGTGTGCGGACGCTGGCGCTCTCTGCTCCGGCACGATATATTCACAGCCCGTCGGCTGTGGCGGCAATCCCGGACATTTTTGCCATGGAAGACTTAATTGTTTCAATGCTCTGCGGCTGGAAATTATAAGGGGGAACAAAAAATGCTGAATCTGATTAAGAAGATAACCTGCTGCCACGGCCTCTCTGGCAGCGAAAAGCAGGTCTCGGCGGTAATACAGAAAGCCATCTCGCCCTACGTCGACTCCTGCTACAACGACACGCTCGGGAATCTTATTGCCATAAAGTCCGGCTTGGGTGAGAAGCGCAGAAAGATAATGCTCTGCGCCCACATGGACGAAATCGGCTACATGGTGACCTGCATCGAGGACAACGGCAACATCAGGTTCTCAAACATCGGCGGGATAAACTACATTTCGGCCTCATACACCAGTGTGGTGTCAGGCCGCGGGGTACCGGGCGTGCTGGTCCCCGAGAGCGGTCTTAAGACCGGCGAAATCACATTCGACAAGTGCTATATTGACATAGGGGCAAAAAACAAGAAGGAGGCCGAGAGGCTGGTATCTGTCGGCGACTCATTTGTGCAGGAGCCCTATGTGAAAAAGCTTGCCGGGCGGCGGATAGCCGGCAGACCCTTTGACGACCGTCTGGGCTGCGCCGTTCTTGTCATGATTGCCGAGCGGCTGGCTGAGGTGAGCTGCCCCGACGACATTTATTATGTTTTCTCGGTTCAGGAGGAGGTCGGCTGCCGGGGCTCGAAGACGGCGGCGTTTGAGATTTCTCCCGACCTTGCGCTGGTATACGACGTCACCTCAACCGGGGACACCCCGGGGGCAAAGCCGATGGCAGTCAAGCTCGGGGAGGGAACGGCGATAAAGATCAAGGATGCCTCGGTGATCTGCCATGCCGGAACTGTCGAGGAACTGACTCGAGTCGCAAAGGAAAACAAAATCAAGTACCAGTGCGAGATACTGGTTGCCGGCGGGACCGACACAAGCTCGATTCAGATGAGCGGCGCCGGCTGCCGCGCGGCCGCCCTCTCGATTCCGACGCGCTACATCCACTCGGGCGTTGAGATGGCCGACCTTGATGACATCAAAGCGACGGTTGAGCTGTCGGTAAAATACCTGCAAAAAAAGGAGTAACACCAACCCGCAGCAGCCGCCCCGTGCGGCATGGTTTTGCGGGAGAGATGTTATTAAAAAAGAGGAATGGAATTTTCGGAAAGACTTTTGAAACTTTGCGCCGAGGCCGAGGCGGCGCTCGCCCCGCACTTTGACCGGATTGACAGAATATCATTTGAGAACACCGCGCGGGTGCTCGAGGCCTTTAGGGTTCACCGCGTGTCGGATACAATGTTTTTTCCGAGCACCGGCTACGGCTACGGCGACCGGGGGCGCGACACGCTCGACCTCATCTGGGCCGAGGTGTTCGGGACCGAGGCGGCGCTGGTGCGCCACAATTTCGTGAGCGGAACCCACGCTCTCGCGGTAGGGCTGTTCGGGCTGCTCCGCCCGGGCGACATTATGCTGTCGGTCACCGGCCGACCTTATGACACGCTCGACGAGGTGATAGGCGGGCGGAACGGGGAGGGTTCGCTGTTCGACTTCGGCATCGGCTATGAGCAGATAGAGCTTTGTGACGGGAAAATTGACTATGCCGCGCTTGACAGCGCACTGAAAAGGCTCGGGGACAGAATTAAGGTGGTCTATGTCCAGAGGTCGCGGGGATATTCTGACCGGCGTACCTTATTTGCCGACGAAATCAGCGAGCTTTGCGACTATGTTCACAAAAAACTGCCGGGCGTATATGTCGTGGTCGACAACTGCTACGGCGAGTTTACCGAGGAGCGCGAGCCGCGGGCCGACCTTCTTGTCGGTTCGCTGATAAAAAACCCCGGCGGCGGGATGGCAGACACCGGCGGCTATATCGCCGGAACCGCGCGGGCGGTCGAGCTTGCCTCGTATCGGCTGACGACTGTCGGGACAGGCAGCAAGGTCGGCGCCTCGCTCGGTCAGACCAAAAATATGCTCAAAGGGCTGTTTTACGCCCCGCACACCACCGCACAAGCCCTGAAAACCGCGCATTTTGCCGCGTATATATTTGAAAGTCTCGGGTATCGGGTCGACCCCGCCTGGGACGAAGCCCGCTCGGATATAATCCAGACGGTTGAGTGCGGGAGCCCCGAGGCCCTTTGCGCCTTCTGCCGCGGGATTCAGTCTGCCTCGCCGGTAGACTCCTTCGTCACTCCCGAGCCCTGGGATATGCCGGGCTATGCCGACCCGGTCATCATGGCCGCCGGGACCTTCGTGCAGGGCGCCTCGATAGAGCTGAGCGCCGACGGCCCGCTGCGCCCGCCGTACAGGGTGTATTTTCAGGGCGGGCTGACATACGAGTCGGGAAAAATCGGGATTCTTGCAGCCGCGGCCGCAATGGGTGGCTGAGTAAGTCCCGCAGGCGGGGAATTTCAGGACTTTGAGGATGCCATTACTTTTCCTGCGGCTATTGACAACCCCGGTTTTTCTGTTATAATAATCACAGGTAATTTATTTCAGGCGGCCTTGAGTTCGGCCCTGCCGCATTGATACATGCATATTGAAAGGACATGTTCTGATAGATGAAAAAAGCAGCTTTCGCGCTTCTTGCGCTGATTTTTTGTCTGACACTTGCGGCCTGCTCGGGGGATGATGTGAAGGTCCCCGAAGGCTACAAGCTGGCCTCGGGGGAGGATGTGGTCTACCGGTTTTTTGTGCCCACGCAATGGAGCGTCGGCACCGGGACCGACTATCCCATGGCGTATTACTCGTTTGACGACCGCTCGATGGTTCTGGTCACCACATATGTGCCCGAGGAAGGTCTCGACACAATATCGAGCTTCTGGGATTACACCGACCAGAAGTACAAGGAAAAATACGGCGATTACGAATCTATCGAGAAAAGCGAGACCACCCTTGGCGGGCGGGATGCCCTGCGCTGTGTCTTTACCGCTACCATAGGCGAAGGGCAATATAAGGTCATGCATATAATTACCACCTACAAGAATTATTTTTATGTGCTTACTTATATGTCACTGCCCGAGAACTTCGACTCCCATCTGGAGGAGGTCAACGGCATGATTGGAGTTTTTGAGTTCAGATGATATACCTCGACAACAGCGCAACCACCCGGCTGTGCGCCAGAGCTATAGAAAAAATGACTGAGGCGATGGGATGCTATGGCAACCCGTCGTCGCTTCATTCTATGGGACTTGAAGCCCAAAAGCTGCTTGAGGAGGCCAGAGGAGCAATCTGTGATTCGCTGGGGATAAGGCCGGGGAGCGGCTATTCGCTGATTTTTACCGGCTCGGGCACCGAGGCAAACAACCTGGCGATTCTCGGCAGTGCTGCGGCAAAACGGCGTCGGGTATCAAACCGAATTATCACCACGGACTCCGAGCACCCCTCGGTGAGCCGGCCGCTCGGCAGGCTTGAGGAGGCGGGGTTTACGATTGTCAGGCTACACACCCGGGGCGGGGTAATCGACTTTGATGAATACCGCGAGGAGCTGCTGCGCGGGGCCTTTATGGTGACCGTCATGATGGTGAACAACGAAACCGGGGCGGTCTATGACGTCGCCGGGATGTTCGACCTGGCAAAGCAGCTCTGCCCCGACGTGATAACCCACTGCGACGCGACGCAGGGGTATTTTAAGATTGTCTTCACGCCCCAGAAAATCAAGGCCGATTTGGTAACTGTCAGCGCGCATAAAATCCACGGGCCGAAGGGCGTCGGGGCGCTTTCGGTGTCGCCCGAAATAAAAAAGAGAAGGGCTATTGTGCCGATAATCCTCGGCGGCGGGCAGGAGGAGGAGCTCCGCTCGGGAACCGAAAACTTGATTTGTATCGCCGGCTTCGGCGGGGCCGCCTCGGAGTATGCCCCCCGGGCTGTAGAATATGCTAAAGACATTGCCGCCCTGCGCGATTACACCGAAAAAAACCTTGAAGAACTCGAGGGCATACGCATAAACCGCCCGCGGGGCATGCGGGCGCCGCATATAATCAGTCTGACCCTGCCCGGGATTAAGAGCGAGACGATGGTCAACTTCCTGTCTTCAAAGGGGATTGCGGTATCCGGCGGGTCGGCCTGCTCGTCGCGCCGCGAAAAGGTGTCGGCCGCCCTGCTCGGCTTCGGGCTCGAGCGGCACGAGGTGGCCTGCTCACTCCGCATAAGCCTTTGTTATACAAATACAAATGAAGATGCCGACGCGCTCTGCGCGGCTCTGGGCGAGGGTATTGCCACACTTGTGAGGGCAGGGGAAATATAAGAATTTTTTGCCGCGACCGCAAGGTCGGGCGAAGAAACGAACAAAGGGCTACCGCAATTGAGGATAATTTGCGGCAGCCTATAAATATGCCTTACAACTATCATTGGACAAACATGTTTTGATTTTCCTATTGAAAAAAAATATAATATAGCTTATAATATTGAGTGTTTAGTGTCAGCGACGCAACATATCAACAAAGGAGGAAGTAATAAGTTGAAGCCAACTTTTCGGGGCGGGATACATATTGCCGGATACAAGGAAACCGGCAAGTCTCGGATCGAAGTCATGCCGGCCCCGGGGGTAGTCAGAATATCGCTCGCCCAGCACAGCGGCCCCCCGATGAAGGCGACGGTCACTCCCGGCGACAAGGTTTGCCTCGGACAGGTAATCGGCATGTCTGATTGGAAGTTTGCCTGCCCTGTTCACTCAAGCGTTTCCGGGAAGGTCAGCGCCATCGAGAAATACTACGACCCGGTCAAGGCGGCATTGGTCGAGGCGGTTGTCATTGAAAACGACGGCCTTGACACCCCCGACGAGTCGGTTCTCAAGGCGCAGGAGCAAATAAAGGCCCCCCAGAACATGACGGCCGACGAAATTATCTCGGCCATCAAAGAAGCCGGGGTGGTCGGACTGGGGGGGGCGGCGTTCCCGGCACACGCAAAAATAGCAAACTCACTCGTCAAAGCCAAAACCCTGCTTATAAACTGCGCTGAATGTGAGCCCTACATTACCGCCGACCACAGGGCTATGCTCGAATATTCCGAAAAACTGCTCGGCGGAGTCGATATTATTATTCGTGCCATGGGCATTGAACGCACTCTTATTGCCGTTGAAGACAACAAGGCCGACGCGGCCGCGGTGCTGGCCGGGCTGCTGAAGGGCCGAGAAGATATAGAGGTCAGACTGCTAAAGACCAAATACCCGCAGGGCGACAAGGGCATGATTATAAAAGCGCTCTGCAAAACCGAAGCTCCCCGCAGCGCGCGGCTGGCCGATTTGGGATTTATCATATTCAATGCCAGCACCTGCGTGGCGATATACAGAGCCTGCGTTGAGGGTATGCCCCTGATTGAGCGGGTCGTAACAGTTACCGGCGACTGCATCAGAACCCCGAAGAATGTGTCGGCGCGCATCGGCACGCCGGTGAGTGAGCTAATTGAATTCTGCGGTGGCTTTGTAAAGGCACCCGAGAAGATCATAAACGGCGGCCCGATGATGGGTTCAGCGCTCTGGGATATGAAATACGGGCTGACAAAGGGAATGTCGGCGCTGCTGGCCCTCTCGGGCGGAAAACGCGATGACCTGCCGCCCTGCTGCATCAACTGCGGGCGCTGTGTCAAGCACTGCCCCATGCGGCTCATGCCGAATTACCTTGCCAGAATGGCAGGAGCCCGGGATTACGATGGGTGTTATGATTACAATGTCAACGACTGCCTTGAGTGCGGAGCCTGCTTTTATGTCTGCCCGGGCCGGGTTGACATAGTCCAGTACATACGGCAGGCAAAAAATGTGCTATATGCCGCCGGAAAACGTTGACGGGAGGCAGATAATGAACGAAATTAAGAAAGATAATATTGCACTTGCCGAAGCCGAGGCAAAGGTTGAGTCAAAACCCGAGGCCAAGGTAGAGGGACCCGAGAAAATAACCGTTCCGGAATTGCTCACCGTAACGTCCTCCCCCCACCTCCGCCACCACGACAGCACGCGGACAATCATGCTTGAGGTGATTTTCGCGCTGCTTCCCGCGCTGCTCTGGGGTATATATGTATTCGGCCTGCGGGCGCTTCTGGTCTGCGTCATCTGCACCGGAAGCTGCTATATCGCCGAATATGTGACTCAGTTGATACTGAAGCGTCCGATAACGGTAAGCGACTGCTCGGCGCTGGTCACAGGACTGCTTCTCGGAATGAACCTGCCGGCGACCGCCCCCGCATGGCTCGCCATTGTCGGCTCGGTCTTTGCCATTGTGATAGTCAAGCAGCTTTTCGGCGGGCTGGGGCACAATGTATTCAACCCCGCGCTTGCCGCGCGCGTCTTTCTCACCATGGCCTGGCCGTCCTATATGACAAACTTCACCGCGCCGTTTGATAGGCTGCTGTTCTCCTCGGCCGACGCCGTCGCCTCGGCGACGCCGCTGGCATCACTCAAGCACGGCGCGTTGCCCGACGCCTCGCTGCTCGATATGTTTCTCGGCAAAATCGGGGGGACAATCGGCGAGGTATCGGCTCTGTTCCTGCTGCTCGGCGGGGTATACCTGCTCATCCGCAAAATCATCACATGGCATATCCCGGTTTCATATATAGGCACGGTTGCCCTTTTGACCTTCTTCTTCCCGCAGATCAGCGGCATGGCAAGATGGGAATTCATGCTCTACGAAATGCTCGCCGGCGGTCTGATTATCGGCGCCTTCTTCATGGCGACCGACTATGTGACCTCCCCGTCCACCTCGTGGGGGCGGGTGATATTCGGTGCCGGCGCCGGGGTGTTGGTGGTCTTTATCCGGTATTTCGGGGGGTATCCCGAGGGTGTATCCTTCTCGATACTCGTGATGAATTCGCTGGTCTGGTATATAGAGCGCGTCACAAGACCCAGAGTGTTCGGAGGTGCGAAAAAGAAACATGCCTGAGGTAATGAATAAAAAAACCCTGCCGCAGGCGGTTAAAATGGTGCTGGTGCTATTTCTGACAACCGCCCTGACCGCAGGTCTGCTCTCGACAGTTAACTCGCTTACAAAGGACAAAATTGCCGAAAACCTTGAGGAAGATGTGCGCCTGTCCTTTGTCAAAATGTTCGGAGAGGGTGTAAGCTACAAAACGCTCGGTGACCTGCCCGAGGGTGCCGAGGCAATCTACGAGATTACATATAACGGTGATACCTATTACTGCATCAGCGTCATCTTCTCGGGTTTCGGCGGGGATGTGAATATACTGGCGACCTTTGACAAGGGCGGCAAAGTAGCCGGCGTCAGCGTAATTTCGCATTCCGAAACTCCCGGTATCGGGACCAAAGTATTTGAGGAGAGCTTCCTTGCAAAGTTCAAAGGAAAAGCCTCGGCCGACGAGGTCGACGCCATCTCGGGCGCGACAATCAGTTCAAATGCGCTTAAATCCGGTATAAATGCGGCGCGCGACATACTTGCCGGGGCCGGAATGATTGACGTGGGAGGTGAAGGGAAATGACGCTGGCGAAAATTGCAAAGCAGTTCAAAAGCGGTATTGTGGACAACAACCCGGTGCTCATTCAGCTGCTCGGGATGTGTCCGACGCTGGCGACCACCACCTCGGTGTCGAACGCCATCGGCATGGGGCTGGCGGCGACGGTTGTGCTGACCTGCTCCAACATACTTATCTCACTGCTCCGCAAATTCATACCCAAGCAGGTGAGAATTGCGGTTTTCATTGTGATTATCT
>JBMNUI010000032.1:0-23727 GCA_050946195.1 Eubacteriales bacterium | reverse complement strand
TAGAAATACCCGGTGCCTTATGGTATAATGTATGCGTCCGGGGCTGCCCCTTCGGGCCAGAGCCCTGTCTGCGCGGGCATTGCAGGCTGCGATAATACCGCCTTTGAGCAAATCTCCCCGCGCTGAATTATGTTATGATATAAATGTAGGACGATTAGCTTTTGAGTTAATCGGTCTTGAAAGATAGCCTGAAAGGAAACAACATGCCAAACTATTTTGAAAAAGTTTATGAAACCACCCTGCCGGTCGTGGTGCTGCGCGATACCGTCGCATATCCGGCAATCGCCTCAACCTTTGAGGTTGCCGATAAAGCCTCGGTGTCGGCGGCAGAAGTAGCGACCGCTGGCTCCTCGCGCGTTTTTTTGGTTGCAGAGTCCACGCCGACGGTAGAAGAACCCAAAATTTCCGGGCTCTATAAGGTCGGCTGTGTTGCCAGAATAAAGCAGTCAATCCGCACTCCAGAGGGGAAGCTCCGCATACTTGCCGAAGGGCAGACCCGCGCAACGGTAATCGCATATAAAACCACCGGCGATTACATCAGCGCCGACCTGATGTGCAAAACCATCGTGCTCGACGGCACCTCCGACATTGTTGTAGACGCATACATGCGTGAGGCAATCCAGGCACTCGAGAAAATCCATAAGTTTCTGCCCCACATATCCGATGAGTTCATCATCGCCGCCAAGGCAATTAAAAATCCGTCGCTGCTTGCCGACTTCATCGCCTCGGGAATACTCGTCAAGACCTCCGACAAGCAGCGCATACTCGAGCAGTTTGACCCGCTCGAGCTGATTATGCTGCTTGTCAGGATACTCGAGGAGGAGCACGAGCTGCTAAGCTGCGAGTACGACATCCATGCAAAGGTTCAGGAAAACTTAAACCGCGAGCGCCGCGACTACTACCTGCGCGAACAGATGCGGGTAATAGAAAACGAGCTGGGCGAGGGCGACAACGAAACCGAGGAATATCAGAAAAAAATATTGAAAGCCCACCTTCCGCCAGAGGCCGAGAAGAAGCTGCTCAAGGAAACCGAACGCCTCTCAAAGGTACCCTACGGTTCGGCCGAGGCCAGCGTGCTGCGCAACTACCTTGACATCTGCCTTGAGCTCCCGTGGAACAAAAAGACTAAAGAGCGGGCAAATGTCGCGGCGGCGCGGAAAATTCTCAACGCCGACCACGACGGGCTTGAAAAGGTCAAGGAGCGCATACTTGAGTTCATTGCGGTAAAGCAGCTTACCCCCGAGCTCAAGAGTCAGATAATCTGTCTGGTCGGCCCCCCGGGAGTCGGAAAAACCTCGATTGCCGCCTCTGTGGCGCGGGCGACCGGCCGCAAATACGTGCGGGTGGCACTCGGCGGCATACGCGACGAAGCCGACATCCGCGGCCACCGCAAGACCTATGTCGGGGCGATGCCCGGCCGCATTATCACGGCCTTGGCGCAGGTCGGGGTGAAAAATACGCTGATTTTGCTTGACGAAATCGACAAGCTGACCGCCGACGCACACGGAGATCCGACTTCTGCCCTGCTTGAGGTTCTCGACCCCGAGCAGAACAAAAACTTCCGCGACCATTTCATCGAAATCCCCTTTGATTTGTCGGAATGCCTTTTTATCACCACTGCCAATACCCTCGATACCGTCCCGCGCCCGCTGATTGACCGGATGGAGGTCATCGAGCTGAATACATACACCCCACTCGAGAAGTTCAACATCGCAAAAAACCATCTTATCGGAAAGCAGCTCAAGCGCCACGGCCTCGGCCGCAGGATGCTCAGGATTACCGATGATGCAATCAGGGAAATAATAGCCTCGTATACCCGTGAGGCCGGGGTGAGAAACCTTGAGCGCGCGATTGCCGAGCTCTGCCGCAAGGCGGCAAAGAGAATAGTCACCGACAATGTCACCCGCGTCGTTATCGACAAGGACGATTTACAGTCCTATCTCGGGGTGCCTAAATTTACAAGCGAAAGAATTCCTCCGGAGGATTTGGTCGGAGTTGCCAACGGACTTGCATATACCGAGGCCGGCGGCGACATTCTAAAGATTGAAGCCGCCGTGCTCGACGGCACCGGCAAGCTCGATCTTACCGGCTCGCTCGGCGAGGTTATGAAGGAATCGGCACAGATTGCGGTAAGCTATGTGCGCAGCATTGCAAAGGCATTCGGCATTGACCCCGAATTCTACCGGACAAAGGACCTGCACATCCACGCCCCCGAGGGCGCGGTCCCCAAGGACGGCCCGTCGGCGGGTGTCACAATGGTGACCGCGCTTGTCAGCGCCCTCACAGGGCGGCCGGTAAGGCACGACATAGCGATGACCGGAGAGATTACCCTGCGCGGCAGGATGCTTGCCGTCGGCGGGCTGAAGGAAAAGACGCTTGCCGCGTATAACGCCGGCGTCAAAAAGGTGATAATCCCGGCAGAGAATCAGCGTGACCTTGAGGAGATAGACAAAACCGTCAGGACTTCGCTCTGCTTTATTCCCTGCTCGGATGTCGCCGAGGTCCTCGACACCGCTCTGCTCGACGCACCGATTGTCCTGCCCGAGCTGCCCCAGCCCAAAAAGCAGGACAAAATCGACATCGGTGCAATAGCGCCCCTCGGGCCGGCGGCGGCCTATGAGGATAGCAGCGAGCATTATGGCATTTAACCTAAAGAACACAACCCTCTCGGTCAGCGCGGGCCAATCCGGGCAGTTCCCGGACAATTCCCTACCGCAGATAGCCTTCTCGGGCCGCTCGAACGTCGGCAAGAGTTCGCTTATCAACACGCTGCTGGGGCTGCGGGGACTGGCGCGGGTCAGCTCGACGCCCGGGAAAACCATAACCATAAATTTTTACAATGTCGACAACAAATTTTACTTTGTAGACCTCCCGGGCTACGGGTATGCCAGGCGACCGGTTGCCGAAAAGATCCGCTGGTCGCGACTTGTCGACTCTTACTTTACAAACAATCCGAACATTGATCTTCTGCGCCTTGTGGTGCAGCTTGTCGACCTTAACATCGGGCCGAGCGCCGACGACGAGCTGATGCTCGATTTCCTCGCGCGCACAAAAATCCCGCATGTCATCGCAGCCACAAAGGCCGACAAGCTGAGCAAAACCCGGCGCGTAGAAGCGCTTGAGGCACTCAAGAAGCACCCGGCGCTGACCGGGGCTTTGGTAATTCCCTTCTCGTCAAAGACCGGGGAGGGGAAAAACACCCTTTTGACCGAAATACTCAAGGCGGCCCAGCCGCAAAGGAAGTGACGGATGGTACGACAGTTATTTAGCAGCGGGTTCTCAAGAGAGAGCATAATCATGCTGCTTTTGAGCCTGCCGGTAATCCTCTTTTCGCTCTCACTGCATGAGACAGCTCACGGATATGTAGCCTACAAGCTCGGCGACCGCACCGCCTACAATCTCGGGAGGCTCACTCTGAATCCCGCAAAGCACATCGACCCCATAGGCTTTCTTATGATGATGATTGCCGGGTTCGGCTGGGCCAAGCCGGTGCCGATAAACTCACGGAATTTCAGAAACCCCCGCGTCGGAATGGCGCTGACCGGCGCCGCCGGCCCCCTGTCTAACCTTTTGCTCGCGCTGCTCAACGTTATTTTTCTGCGGCTATCATACGAGTTTTTGTGGCTTAAGTTCGGCGGGAGCCGTTTTGCCGTCTATATCAGAATTCTGATGCTGTTCCTCTATATCGCGATATCGCTCAATATCACGCTGGCGGTTTTTAATCTCCTGCCGGTCCCGCCGCTCGACGGCTCGAGGATTTTTTATGTCTTCCTGCCGACAAAAATATATTTCGGCATTATGAAATATGAAAAAATCATTTCAATTGTGCTATTGGCCCTCTTGTTTTTCGGGGTGCTCTCGGGCCTTATCTTCATTCTGAGCGATTGGCTGATGGCGGGCATGTTTTCAATCGTTGGCCTGAGTAACGAAGATTTTTTTAATATTCTTATAGCAATCTTTTCACCCTGAGGGCAGATAATGGGCGCGCTGATGTACCGGCTTGACCGATTTGAGGGGCCTCTTGACCTGCTTTTGACCCTGCTAAACAAAAACAAGGTCAACATCGAGGATATCCCGATATCGCTTATTTGCTCGCAGTACCTTGAGTACATTTCGGGCGCCGAGGCCATGAACATGGAGATTGCCTCCGAGTTTCTGGTTATGGCAAGCGAGCTGATGCTGATAAAAAGCCGTATGCTGCTCCCCCGCCCCGAGCCGCCCGAAGAGGACCCGCGGCGCGAGCTGGCCGACGCGCTCAAGCGCTACCGCGAGGCAAAGGCCGCAGCCAAAAGACTTGCCGAGCGGTATGCGATTTTCAGCGGGCGAATGGTAAAGGATACCGACGAAATCTCGGTGGACAAGACCTTTGTCGCAGACCACGACCCCGAGCTTCTCCGGCTCGCCCTGCGGCGGATCTGCGCCTACCTTGAAGCCATGGAGGAAGCCTCACAAACCTTCACGCCGATGCTCGGCAGGCGGGTCATCTCGGTTGAGTCGAAAATTGAGAGTATACTTGAGCGGATGCAGAAATCCGGGCGGTCGACCCTCCGCGAGCTTATCGGGAATGAGGCGACACGGCAGGATGTAATCACCGCCTTTATCGCAATACTCGAGCTTATCCGAATACGCCGACTTTTGATTGACGAAGATATAAATGAGGACGAGGACTCGGGCTCGGTGCACGGGCTTGACACCACCTTCATACTCAACACCGACGAGTCAACCGTTCTGAGCGATGAGAGGATTGTCCATGAAGTTTACTGACATCCGGCGGGCATCCCCGTCGGGGAGGAGATAATATTTATGGAAGAAATGCTGCCGGTAGAGGAAACCGAGGCGGCGGTTGAGGCGATACTATTTGCCGCCGGGCACCCGGTGACATATGAAAAATTGGGGGCGGTTCTCGGGCTGACGCCCGGTGAGGTACGGCTCTTGGTCGAGAATATGGCGCCCTCCTACAACTCCAAAAGCTCGCCGCGCGGGCTGCATCTCCTGCTGTTCGATAATGCCTGCCAGCTCTGCACCAAGGAAAAATACGCCCCCTACATACGCGAGGCGCTCGGTATCAGGCGCGGCGGAAACCTGTCGGCCTCCTCGCTTGAGGTGCTGGCAATCGTAGCCTACAACCAGCCGGTAACCCGCGCTTACATCGATGCGGTCCGCGGGGTGGACAGCTCGTACTCGGTGAACACGCTTGTCGACAAAGAGCTTATCAGGGTAGTCGGCAGACTTGACGCGCCCGGCCGTCCGGCGCTCTACGGCACGACCGAAAAATTTTTACGCGTCTTCGGAATAAACTCGCTCTCCGAGCTGCCCGAGGTCGGGCCGGAGCTGACCAGCCTGCCGAAAAATCCGGTAAATCAGACAGGCACCGACGACGCCGGCACGGGGCAATAGAGCGAAGCACGCCGCCGCCGATTATTATAAAAAGGAGTGAGGGCAATAGAAACAATACTCATCGTCCTGGCCGTTATTGCTGCGGTACTGTTGGTTCTTGTCCTCTTCTTCTTCACCGTGCGCGTGCGCGCGTCAATAATATATAACGAGAAAAAGGGATTTAGGGTAAGAATCTCGATTCTCTCGATCAAGGTTTACGGCACCGGTGAGAAAAAACCAGCCCGCGTGCGGGTCTCTGACTACAAAATAGGAAAGAAAAAGCCAAAGGCCAAAAAGAAGCCTCCCGAGGAGCCGCAAAAGCCGACCAAAATCACCGATATTTTAAGCACAATCCGGGTGATAATCTCAACCTTTTTCGACCGCTATGCCAGATTCCTTACGGTGCGGGCGGTGCGGCTCAACATAAAAGTCGCCACCGGCGACGCGGCGACCACCGCCCTGCTCTACGGCGCGGTCATACAGGGAGTAGCCTATATCCTCGCCCTGCTCGAGCAGCTCACAAACCTCAAGTCCCTCCGCCATTCACAGGTCAACATAGTCCCCGAATATACAAAGGAAACAACCACGGCCGATATAAAAATAGTGCTGACGCTGCCGGTCTGGTGTGCGCTCAGCCTGCTGTATAAAACCGGAGTTCTCGGCAAGGACGACAAAGAAGAACAATAACGCGAAAGGAAAAGGATTCATATGGCAAGCGAAAACAAGCTTGAGGACATCATCAGGGCGTCGCTTGAGAATATGCGCTCGATGGTGAACGCAAACACGGTCATCGGAGACCCCTATATCACCCCGAACGGTATTACGATAATTCCGGTATCCAAAATCTCAATGGGCTTTGCCTCGGGCGGCCTCGATTACTTCGGAAAGCAGTCCCAGAAGGCCGAAAAGCCCGCCGGCTCGAACTTCGGCGGGGGCGGCGGCTCGGGGCTTTCGGTCAGCCCGATGGGCTTTCTGGTAATCGGGAGCGACGGGAAGGTTGAAATGATCAACGTCGGCGTGTCCACCCCTTCAGACACCATAGACCAGATTACCGACTTTATCGAGCGCAGCCCCGAGATACTCGCAAGCATCAAGGAAGTTTTCACAAAGAAGTCGGACGCCAAGCGCGCGATGGAGGAAAATTAAGCTTCTGACCGCTCACGCCGCCGTGAGGCATGAGCTAAACAGGTGCCGCACTACTGCTTTGTGCATTTAGCATATATGATACCCGCGGACAATATAAATGTACTAAAACATCATGTCCGGGGTATATCATATGTCCTCTCTCTCAAAAAGAACAATCTCCCTGCTGCTCATACCGGCGGCACTTTTGTGCCTCTTTTTGCTGCCGCTCGGGGCCGGTAAGTCAGGCCGACCTATAAATCCCGGCGATACAAATGTCGGGGCGGTATCTGTCTCGGCGCAGGCCGCGGCTCTCATCGACGCCTCGGATGGCAGCGTGCTCTTTTGCCGGGGGGCAGACCAGCGGCTGCCGATGGCCAGCACCACCAAAATAATGACCGCCGTCATTGCCATAGAGTACGGCGATCTTGGCCAAGTAGTTGAAATACCGACGGCCGCCGTCGGCGTCGAGGGCTCGTCGGTATATCTTTATACCGGTGAGAAGCTCACGCTTGAAGACCTCCTCTATGCCATGATGCTCGAGTCTGCCAACGATGCGGCTACCGCCATCGCCATAGCCGTCGCCGGCAGTATTGAGCAATTTGCAAAGCTCATGAACGACAAAGCAGAGGAGTTCGGACTTACCGACACCCATTTTGTCAACCCTCACGGGCTTGACTCACAGGAGCAATACACCACCGCATACGATCTGGCCCAAATCACCGCCTACGCGCTAAAAAACGAAACCTTCGCCAAAATCGTATCGACCAAAAAAAACACGATTCCCTTTAACGGCAACGAGGGCGTGCGGCTGCTTGTCAACCACAACCGGCTGCTGCGCAGCTACCCCGGGGCTGTCGGTGTAAAGACCGGCTATACCCGGCGCAGCGGGAGATGCCTCGTGTCGGCCGCGGTGCGCGGCGGGCTTACGCTGGTCGCCGTCACGCTCAACGCCCCGGACGACTGGAACGACCACAAAAAAATGCTCGACTACGGATTTTCGTCCTATGTCGGCATAACCCTGATCGGAGCCGGCGGGTATACCCTGGCGCTGCCGGTTGCCGGCGGGCAGCCCGACTGGGTCAGGTGCGTCAACTCCGAGACTGTGCGGGTCAGGCTGCCGGTCGGGCACGGTGTCATCACCTGCCGCGTCGAAGCCCCGCGTTTTCTCTACCCGCCTGTGAAAACCGGCACCCGGGTCGGGACAATTGTTTATTACTGCGACGGGGAGGTTATCGGCGAGTCCCCGATTGTCACCACCACCTCCGCCATAGTCGCGCGCCGGCGCGGGTTCTGGGACTGGATAAAATCCTTTTTCGGGTTCTAAGTCAGCAGAAGAATGGAAAAAATACGGATACAAAAATATCTCTCGGACTGCGGGGTAATGTCCCGGCGAGCGGCCGAGGCCGCAATTTCAGCCGGGCGGATTACTGTAAACGGCAGGCCCGCTCAAATCGGTGAAAAAGTTGACCCCGAAGCAGACCTTGTCGAGTGCGACGGCCGGCTGATAAAACCATCGACGCGCGGGAAAAAGTATATAATGCTCAACAAGCCCCGCGGGTATCTGTCCTCGGTGTCGGACGACCGCGGGCGCCGCTGTGTCACGGAACTGGTCACAGGAGTTGGCCGTGTCTGGCCGGTCGGAAGGCTTGATATGGACTCGGACGGCCTGCTTCTTTTAACCGACGACGGCGAGTTCACGTACCGGCTGACTCATCCGAAGCACGGCATCACCAAAATCTACCACGTCATCCTTGAGGGCGAGCAGTCCGACGACAGTATTGTGGCGCTGGGACATATTAAACAGCTTGACGGGTACAGGCTTGCCCCGGTCGGGGTCAGGCTCATGTCGCGGGGCGGCGGAGTTACTGTTATCGAAATGACCCTTCACGAGGGGAGATATCGCCAGATAAGGCGGATGTGCGAGGCGCTGGGACTAAAGGTCCTGCGCCTCACCCGGGTGGCCATAGGCAAACTGAAGCTCGGCAGCCTGCCGCCCGGCAAATGGAGATACCTCACCGCAGAAGAGGTCGACTTCCTCAGAGGCAAGCGCGGCGACATTTAATACCTAAAGATGATAAACGGCGGGCGGTCCCTGCAATTTTCAGGCTGCAGGGACCGGCTCTTCGTTTTTGCGGCACAGCATACGGCAAGCGGCAGAATTACCCGGCACTCTTGCCAAAAATCCGACGGCAGATATTTCATCAACCCGACCGGATTTCTTTGCAGACGGCAAAACATACGGTAAAAAACACCGCTGCTTGGTCATGAACACTGAATATAATGCGGTCTATGGTAATTTATAACAATTATCGAGCCGCATTTTTGTTTACGTTTTCTACCAGATTATCATTGATTTTCTTGGTGTTATATGGTATTATTTTACTTGTATTAAACAAACACTTTTGGAGGAAATCGCAAATGGAATTCAACACCAAGATCCTTATTGCCGACGAAAACCACAACCAGAGAATGGCGCTGCGCGAGGGGCTGATGCGGGCGGGCTACCGCTACATTGAGGAAGCCGTCAACGGTGAGGATGCCCTGATTAAGCTCGGCAGATTCCACCCGGATATTGCGCTTATCGACATCTGGCTCTCAAAAATGGACGGGATAGGCGTCATCCGCAACAGCCGCAACATCGATTACTCCCCGGACAAGCCGCCGTCCTTCATTGTGTTGTCAATGGTATCAAATCAGGGGCTGTTCATCGAGGCCACCAACGCCGGCGCCGAACGCTGCCTGCTCAAACCCTTTGACATCAACAACCTCTGCGACCATATCGAGAGCATCTGTGCCCGGCGTTCGCAAATGCCGGCCCCGATCCAGCAGACAGCCGACGACAAAGCGGTCGATATAGAAGCGCAGGTCACCAAAATCATACACCAGATAGGGGTCCCGGCCCACATCAAGGGGTACCAGTATCTCCGCACCGCAATCCTTATGACAATCAAAGACAGCGATATAATCAACTCTGTCACAAAAGTGCTCTACCCGTCGGTGGCGAAAAAATACTCGACCACAACCTCCCGGGTCGAGCGCGCCATCCGGCACGCAATCGAGGTGGCGTGGGACCGCGGTGACGTCGACACCCTGAACTCCTACTTCGGCTACACAATCCAGAACAGCCGCGGCAAGCCGACCAACAGCGAATTTATCGCCATGATAGCCGACAATCTGCGACTCAAATACAAACTCAATAATAATTAAGCCCCACAAATAAGTTAACGGACCGCCTTAAAAAAACTTGCCTTTTTAAGACGGCCCGTTTTCTATTGTCAATTAAATCCTTCCTGCCTGATTCCGCAGGCATATACCCGCCGCATTGACAGACAAGGCAAAATGTGATATACTGATATATAATCTTTTACAAGGATACCGCATGACACAAGTATCAATTGCTCCATGTGCCGACTATTCAGAGACCGAGGTCTCCCGCGCGCTCGACGAGGCGCTCGCCCCCTTCGGCGGGCTTGACTGGGTCAGTCCGGGGATGAGAGTAGCCATCAAGGCCAACCTTGTCATATTCTTCAACCCCGCCCGCGCGGCAACCACCCACCCCGCATTGATCTGCGAGCTTTGTCGCCGGCTCGCCGAGCGGGGCGCCGAGGTCATTGTCGGAGACAGCCCCGGCGGGCTCTATACCCCGGCCTTTGTCAACCGAGTCTATGCCGCAACCGGTATGCGGGAAGTGGAAAAATACGGCGGCAGGCTCAACTCCGACTTTAGGCAGGCCACCGCCGAATATCCGGAAGCAAAGGCGGCAAAGAGCTTTATTTACACGTCATATCTTGACCGTGCCGACGCGATAATCAACTTCTGCAAGCTGAAAACCCACGGCATGATGGGCATGTCGGCGGCGGTCAAGAACATGTTCGGGGTGGTGCCCGGCACGCTTAAACCCGAATATCACTGCCGCTTTCCGAACCACTCCGCCTTTGCCGACATGCTGGTCGACCTCAACGAATACTTCGCGAAGAAAACCCGGCTGTGCATCTGCGACGCGGTGGTCGCAATGGAGGGCAACGGCCCGACAGCCGGCAGCCCGCGCAAGATAGGCGCCATAATCGCCTCGCCGTCGCCCTATTATCTCGACCTTGTCGCCGCCGGGATTATCGGGCTGACAAAGAAGGAAATACCGACGCTCGAGGCGGCATACCGCCGCGGGCTTGCCCCCGCCTCGGCAGACGAGCTTATGGTTCTTGGCAACTACAAGAAGTACAAGCTAGCCGATTTCAGGCATATCTCTGCTCCCCGGGGCATTGAAAAATTCGGCGGAAGGGTGCTAGGCAGGATTATCGGCAGGATGTTCCGTTCGCGCCCGGTCCCAGACAGGTCGGAATGTACCGGCTGCGGCGTCTGCGCCAAAACCTGTCCGCTCGGGGTAATCGATATCCAAAACGGGCTTGCGCATATCGACCGCAAGAGCTGCATCCGCTGCTTCTGCTGCCAAGAATTCTGCCCGACCGGAGCCATGAAGGTGCAAAGGGCGCTGACGGCACGGCTGCTGATAAAATCTGCCCCGGCAAAAAAGAGCTGAGCGCCGGGCAGGCTGATTTTACTGTTGAACTGCGGTGACAATTCTGCTATCATAAATCAGACCATATCGGAAAAGAGGGCTTAGTATGAAAAAAGTTTATGTCGGCTGCGACGGCGCCGCCGTCAGGCTCAAGGAAATTGCAAAAGGGATATTTGTAGAATACGGCTATGAGGTGGTCGACCTCGGAGTCGAGACTGCCGACGACCCCACCGCCTACCCCGAGGTGGCAAAGCGGGTCTGCGAGGCCATAATTGCCGACGGCTACACATCCGAAGGCGCACTTTTCTGCGGAACCGGCATCGGCATGTGCATTACCGCAAACAAATTTCCGGGCATATACGCCGGGGTGGCGCACGACAACTACGCCTGCGAGCGGCTGCGCCTCTCAAACAACGCCAATGTCATCTGCATGGGCGAGCGGGTAATAGGTCCCGAGCTGGCCAAGAAAATCCTGCGCGAATGGTGTACGACCTCATTTAAAGGAGGCCCCTCGGCTGAAAAGGTCAGTCTCATTAAAGAATACGAAAAAGATCTGTATAAATAAAAGAACGCCGCGCGGCGTTCTTTTTTGTATCAAACATTTCACATGTGTCGAGACAATCATAAAAAAATACACTTATTAATTAACATCACAGGGGTTATACCTGGAATATATCTTATTTCCGCAACAAAAAAAGGTTTGATACCCTTCCGTATCAAACCTTTACGTGGAGCTGGTGGAGGGATTTGAACCCTCGGCCTGCTGATTACGAATCAGCTGCTCTGCCGGCTGAGCTACACCAGCGACGTTGAGTATTATACCATAGTTCCCTTTGGATTGCAATATTTTTTTTATTTTTGGTCGCTTGTCTTCTTATCATTGATTTTCACCCGTCCGTGTGGTACAATACTTTCATCAGTCATCGGGGTTGTGGGGCGCAGCCCCACGTGTTAAAAGTTTTTGGGGATTCTCAAGACCCCTTTTCAAAAAGGGTCTTGAGCGGGGGTTCGGGGGCAGCGCCCCCGAGAGGTTCGGTGAGAGTCCCGACGTACAGGAGGGTGCGATGAATCTTTGCAGTTCAAAGGAAATAAAGGAATTAATGCAGACTTTCGGCATACGCCCCAGCCGCGCCCTCGGACAGAATTTTCTGATTGACTCAAGTGTTGTCGAGCGCACGGCCGGGCTCTGCTGCGAGGGCAGGTCGGCAAGCATCCTTGAAATCGGCCCCGGAGTCGGGTGCCTTACCGAGCGGCTTGCCGAGCGATATGAAAAGGTCGTGGCAATTGAGATTGACAGCCGGCTCATCCCGGTGCTGAAATTTATGCTCGGCAACCGGAGCAACATAAAAATCATCAATGCCGATGTGCTCAAATGCAACCTTCGGGAAATCACAGCACCGTATCTTGACGGCGGGCTGTCGGTCTGCGCCAATCTTCCCTACTATATTACCACCCCAATACTTATGCTGCTGCTCGAGTCGGGCATCCCCTTTGACTATATAACCGTGATGGTGCAGGCCGAGGTAGCCGCCCGGCTCTGCGCCTCCCCCGGTTCGCAGGAATACGGCGCCATCACCGCATCACTTGCCTATTTCGGGAAGGCAGAACGGCTATTTTTTGTGCCGGCACGCGCCTTTTGGCCGGCACCAAAAGTCGACTCGTCGGTCGTGCGCATCAGGCTCTACAAGGAAAAGCCTATTTTGGCGCTTGATGAAAAAATCCTCTCGAGGGTGATTAAATCTGCCTTCGGGCAGCGCCGCAAGACGCTTGTAAATGCCCTTTCGGCCGGCTTTTCCGAACTTCCGAAGTCTGCTCTGGCTGAGATTGTCGAAAAATGCGGGCATCCCGCCGACATTCGCGGAGAGCGGCTGGGTATAGCCGAATTCGTCGCCATCGCCAACGAGATAAGCCGGCAGCGAGACCTCAAATAACCGATTCTGATTGACAAATCCGGGCGCATATGGTATACTTCACTACGCCGAAATAAACTAAACAAGGTATGGTTAAAAATGAAAGGAAAACTGCTGAAATCAACCGCCCTGCTGTTTGCAGTTATACTGCTCTGCCTCTGTCTTGCGTCCTGCAACAAGCTGAGCGGGACCTACACCTCGGTTGACGAAGAGGTGGGCACCTCGTATAAATTCCACTTTTTCAGCAATAAGGTGACGATGTATTACCTCAACTTCCCGTTCGACGGGACATACGAGCTCGATAAAAAGGCCGGAAAAATCTACATGACCTTCCTCGGCGACCGCGTGGAGAAAACCTTCTCAAAATCGGGCAACTCAATCTTCATCGACGGGGTCGAGTATGTAAAGGAAAAATAAAAGAAGCCGTCAGCTGACGGCTTCTTTTATTTTCAGTCTGCTATATACGGAAGTAAGGCAGTCTGGCGTGCGCGCTTGATGGCGGTGCTCAGCTCGCGCTGGTGCTTCGCGCAGTTCCCCGATACCCGCTTGGGTAGAATCTTGCCGCGCTCGCTGATGAACTTGCGGAGCTTTGATACGTCCTTATAATCAATATAATCTACCTTGTCTTCGCAGAAGATGCAGACCTTTCTTCTTCTGCGCCCCTGTGTATGGGTTGCGCGGGTTTCCTGTTTATCCATAATCAAAAATCCTTTCTTAAGATATGAATCCGCCGCCGGCCCTGTTCAGAAGGGCAGGTCGTCATCGGTTTTGATTTCCTCAAACTTAGGAGCACTATCAGCCGGAGTTGAGAATGCCGGGATATTATATGCATCCGATGCACCGCCGGCAGCGCCTGCGCTCTCCTGCCGGCTGTCGACAAACAGCACCTCGTCGGCCACCACGTCGGTGGCGTAGCGCTTCTGGCCCTGCTGGTCGACCCACGACCGCGTCTGAATCGAGCCTATCACACAGATCGAAGAGCCCTTCCTGAAATACCTCGTGACAAACTCGGCGGTACTGCGCCAGGCGGTGATATTGATAAAATCGGTTTGCTGGGGTGCATCCTTTGATTGATATCTGCGGTTTATCGCAATGGTGAAGGAGACAACCGGTATCCCGCTCTGGGTTTGCCTGAGCTCGGGGTCAGCGGTCAGCCTTCCGCCCAAAATCACCTTGTTGAGATTGAAGTATGCCATAATATCCCCCGTGCCGCCATGGGCGGCAATTTATTTTTTGCGTGACAGGTCTCACTAAGGCTCCCAACCAACCTTTTCACGCTGTCTGAATTACTCCTCGCTCGCTTCGGCTTTGTTACCTGCGTCTGCTTCGGGTTCTGCCGTTTCATCGCCCGACTCGCCGATTGCCTCTTCAGCAGTGCTGTCTGCTGCAACTTCAGCAGTGCTGTCTGCTGCAACTTCAGCAGTGCTGTCTGCTGCAACTTCAGCAGTGCTCTCTGCTGCAACTTCAGCAGTGCTGTCTGCTGCAACTTCGGCAGTGCTGTCTGCTGCAACTTCAGCAGTGCTGTCTGCTGCAACTTCGGCAGTGCTGTCTGCTGCAACTTCGGCAGTGCTGTCTGCTGCAACTTCGGCCGGCGGCTCATTGGCAACTGCCTTTGCGGCCCGTGCCTTGAATTTCGCTTCGGCATCGTAGGGGAGCTTTACGGTCAGTGAACGCATAATCATTTCGTTGATGTTCAAAAGGCGCTCAAGCTCGTTGATGAATGCTGGCTGAGACTTGAAGGTGACGACAACATAATAACCTTCGTTCAAATCATTGATGGGGTATGCAAGGCGGCGCTTGCCCCATTTTGCAATGTCAATGATCTGGCCATGTTCGGCAATCAGATTGGTAAACCTGTCCACAACATCCGCCACGGCATCATCGCCCTGCGTTAGGTTGACAACAAACAGGCTTTCGTAAAAATTTAAAGCTTTTCCCATATAATTTTACCTCCCTATGGACTTATGACCGCGGGCATCAAAAATTTACCCGCGGTAGAGAGACGGGCAAAAACCCATACGGAGTGTAATTATACCATAACCCGCGCCGTATGTCAAGTAAAGTTTTCGATAATTTTTTACATTTTTGTATATGCCAAATGATATGACCCAAAAATGAAGAGAATCTCGGGCTCCGGATACGGCGGCCGTACCGGCCGAAGAGTCACCCCGCTCGACGCAAAAACAGAACAAAGACAAACTATTCTGAATAACATAAAACAAGGAATTATCCTAAAGAAAGGAGTAGGGCATGGAAACAACGAACTGTACAACAGTGCCAACAAAAAGGAAGCTCAATAAAAATTGCAGCAACAATATAAAGGTTGAACATATACAGCCAAACCTGAGTGCAGAAAAACTGCTCGAGAGAAAAAAGAAAATAGAAAGCGAGCTTTACAAAGTGTTGAAAAAAACCGCGGCTGAGAATCGTGGTTTTTCAAACGAGAAGGCAGATCAAAACTATACATTATTGGCATATTGTAAAAAAAAGGGTTTCCGTTTTTAATAAAATTTTATAAGGAGGGACACCACAGTGAAATCAAGGTTCAGGCTTTTGGCGGTCTTGCTGCTATGTATCCTTATGGGCGTGCTGACCTATAACTCCGGTGTATCGGCTGCCGGCAGTGATGCGGGGATTGAATTTATCAAAATCGGCAGAGGCAACGCCACGCTGGTAAAATCCACAAGCGGCAACACCACGATTTACGGCCTCATTGACGCGGGAACCAGCAGTCAGTATAACAATTATATAAAACCTTATTTGACGGCCGCGCTTGGCAGCGCAAAACTGACTTTTATCGCGGTGACGCACGGTGATTCGGACCACGCCGGGGGCATAGTTTCGGCAATCAATGATTTTGCAAATGCGAATACCAAGCTTTTCCTCAAGGATGTGGCGGGCAACACCTCGGGCAAGGAAAAGCAGGTATACCAAACCAACCTTGCCATGAAAAATGCCGCCAAGGCCAAGCATATGCCTATTGTGAAAATCAGGCCTTATTCAAGTATTTCAGCCTCCTCGGTAAATTCGATATCCGATATAAGGAATTTGCCGGACAGCAAGTTCAAGGCCAAATATGAGATATTTACGCGCAATTCAAGCGGCAGCTATGTGTCTAACGGCACGTTGTACGACACATATACCTTCGGACGCTTCACGATTACCTTTTACAACGGCAACAACTGGAATAAAACCAACTTCATATCAAGCCATAACGGGGGATGGGATGAGAATGTCAACGCCACCCCGATAAGGCTCAGATGCACAACCAACACCGGTAAGATTTACACCACATATCTGGGCTCGGACTTGGGCGAGAACAGCTACCAGGGCTACAGCTATGAGGTTGCAGACAGGGTCGCGGGTATTGTCGGCCATGTCAGCATATATCAGGTAGCCCATCACGGCTTTTATTACAGCATCAAGCCCGACACCACGATTGCCAGCTTGAACCCGAAATATGCGATTGTCACAACCAGCTACAATAATATTGTAAACACATACTACGAGAATAAGGGAATAACAAACCCCGACTCCTCCGACCTGTCAGCCGCCACCAGCACAATAAAGCAGGTGTGCAAAGCCACCGACCTGAAAAAGGTATATTTTACAAACGGGAAGGGCAACCCGCCCGACAACAGGATAATAAATGTCCTGGCGGAAAACAACTACGCATTGCTCAACTGGACCGGAACTACAATAAAATCCGGTTCGGTAAAATTCGCCTTTACCGGAAACAGCATGTCGGTTGTACAGAGCTAAAAGAAATAAAAATAAAGCGCGGCAATCAATGTAATGCCGCGCTTTTTGTGCGCCCCTTGCACTTGACAATTCAGTTCAAAAACCCCCGAGACTATCTATTATTCTTCTCGCCACGGATTCGGCGTTAAGGCCGAAGAACTCAAAAATCGGCCGGGAGTCTGTTTGTCTGGCAAAGGGGTTGTTTAGCGCTATTATGAGGTGCTTCGAACTCTTAAAGTACCCCTGCCGTCTTATGGCGTCGGAGAGCATCATCCCCATGCCGCCGGCGCGGATTTCTTCTTCAAGAAACACAAATTTCCGGGGCGTGCCACCGATTGCTTCTGTCAGCCCGGCTGCTATCTCGTCATAGGGCGTCAGCCGTTCGAGGAGAACTGCTCCGGCCTTTATCCCGGCATTTTTAAGTATCCGGCAGGCCCCCGCTGCCTCGGCGGCGATTCTCCCGTGGGATATAATCACGACCTCGGGGTCTTTGGGCATTGAGCGGCCTGTGACAACATGCCGGCCGGCCGGCTGTCCTGAATAGAATTCGTCGATGATTCTCGCGTCCTCGCCGCCTGCCGGGTATCTCACCGCACAGGGGCAGCCGGAGGCGACCGCCTCTTTCAGTGCCATCTCGAGCGCTTCGAAGGTCGCTGGGGTGTAAATTCTCACACCCGGCAGCCCCGACAGAAAGGCCACGTCCAGCACCCCGGCATGAGTCACCCCGTCTGCCGGGTTGAGCCCCGCCCGGTCGATACACATTATCACCGGCAGCCGCTGCAGGGCGATGTCGTGGATTATGCTGTCGAACCCGCGCTGCAAAAAGGTCGAATATATTGCGACCACCGGTATTTTACCGGCTGCCGCCAGCCCTGCGGCAAAGGTCAGCGCGTGCGGCTCGGCTATCCCGACGTCAAAAAAGCGCTCGGGATAGGCTTTTCTGAAGGCTTCAAGCCCGGTACCGTAGCTCATCGCGGCGGTAATCGCCGTAATTCTGGGGTCGGCTTCCGCAAGAGAGCAGATGATTCTCCCGCACTCGGTTGAAAAGGTCGCGCCCGGCGGTGTCTCGCCGGCCGGCGGCAGGTTGTGGTAGAGCAGTGGCTCGGCCTCGGCCGGGGGATAACCCTTGCCCTTTTTGGTTTTTATATGAAGAATCACGCTCTCGCCCAGCTTTTTGGCCTCGCGCAAAAGGGTCTCGACCTGCTCCTCGTCATGCCCGTCTGCCGGGCCGAGATAATAGAGCCCCAAATCCTCGAAATAATTGCTGCCGTACATTATATTTTTCAGCAGCTTTTTTGTGTCCCTTATCAGCTCGAAAAGCCGCTGGCCGACAAGCGGGATTTTTTTGATTATCCGCCCGGTGGTCAGCTTTGTCTGAAAGTACCCCGGTTTTGAGCGCAGCTTCACAAGGCAGTGTGCGAACCTTCCGGTGTTTTTGGATATCGACATCTCGTTTTCGTTGATGACGATAATCAGCCTCAGGTCTCGCTCGCAGTTGTTGAGCGCCTCGTGAATCATCCCGCCGGTATAGGCGCCGTCCCCGATTACCGCGACGGTATAGGCGTCAGAGCCATTCAGCTTCTCTGCCTCGGCAAACCCGAGCGCAGCTGAAAGCGAGGTAGAACTGTGCCCCGCGCCGAAGCAGTCGTGTTCGCTCTCGTCGCGCGAGGTAAACCCCGAGAGACCTCCGCCCTGCCGCAGGGTTGTAAATCTCTCGCGCCTTCCGGTCAGAATTTTATGCACATAGCTCTGATGTCCGACATCCCATATAATATGGTCGCGCGGCGAATCAAAGACGCGGTGCAGTGCGATGCTCAGCTCAACCACCCCGAGGTTTGAGGCAAGATGCCCGCCGGTTTTGCTCACATTCTCGACCAAAAAGTCACGTATCTCGGCCGCAAGCGATTTCAGCTCGGGCTGAGTCAGTTTTTTTATGTCACACGGCGAGTTAATATTGCCTAAAATCGGGTATTTATTGCTCATTTGTGATTCGTTTTTCAATTTTCGGTTCCCCGTAGAGCATTGATGTAATGATTATAGCACAATTTTACGTATCTGAAAAGAAGCATTAGAAAAACCCGGGTTAAAGATCCTGAAGACGTAAATTGTACTGAATGGTAGACGTGCTGGCGGCTCTACACATTTCCCGGTTACCCACACATGAAAAAATTTTTGAAAAAAGGTATTGACAAATCGCTCCGCCGAGTGTAAAATATGCGCGTAAAAGGCAACGGCGTCTTAGAGTGAACTCTAGGGCGCCGCTTCGCTTTTATTTGACACCATTTTATAAACGAGGCAATGATGTCTCGGATTTTTCCGAGCGCATTGCCTTTTTTTATTTTATACTAAAAAGGAGTGCTGTTTTATGAAAAACCTACCCGATTATTTCGGCTGTCTGGTCTTTGACGAGCGGGTGATGAAGGCAAAGCTGCCGCCTTCCGTCTACAGCTCTTTGAAGAAAACAATTGACGAGGGAACCAGCCTTGAATCGAGAGGCAGAAAAATAAATCCAGATTTTTTTAAAAATGTGTTGACAAACAAGAGGTTATTGCATATAATAATGATACCAAAAATTCCGGTTGCGGAGATTTAAGATGAAACTCTACACGGCAAGCGCATACTACTTTTATTACTTCTTTAGCTTTCGACTAAAGAAGTGATTTGTGCTGCCGTGAAATAGGTACTTCGAATAGAGGTATATAGACAACAGGAAGGCTGCGCAAAATCACTGCGCAGCCTTCCTGTTTTTATATTTCCCCGCGCCTGCAACAAATTTTCATGGAGGTGGATTTTATGATAGTCGTATTGAAAAAAGACACTACAAAAGAGCAAAGAGAAAGCCTTTGCGAATGGTTTCAGAACATGGGGCTCTCGACACATGTCTCGGAAGGAGTGTACCACATGATAATCGGGCTTATCGGCGACACAAGCAAGGTTGACATATCGCTGCTTGAGAGCCTTTCGATTATCGAATCGGTAAAGCGGATTACCGAGCCCTTCAAGAAGGCCAACCGCAAGTTCCACGAGGAGTCGGCAATTATCGATGTCTCGGGCAGAAAAATCGGCGCCGGACACTTCCAGATAATCGCAGGGCCCTGTTCGGTCGAGTCGCGCGAGCAGCTCACGACAATAGCCCGGAGTGTCAAGGAGACGGGGGCCGGTTTGCTGCGCGGCGGAGCCTTCAAGCCCCGCACCTCTCCCTACGACTTTCAGGGACTTCACGCCGAGGGCATAAAACTCCTGCTCGAGGCAAAAAAGCAGACCGGACTCCCCATTGTCTCAGAAATCATGAATATCAACGACCTTGACCTCTTTGCCGAGGTCGACGTGGTTCAGGTCGGCGCGCGGAATATGCAGAACTTCGACCTGCTCAAGGCGCTCGGCAGAACCCAAAAGCCGGTGCTGCTCAAGCGCGGCCTTGCAAACACTCTAAAGGAGCTTCTTATGAGCGCCGAGTATATCATGGCCGGGGGCAATGAAAATGTAATCCTCTGCGAGCGGGGCATCCGGACATTCGAGACCTACACGCGCAACACGCTTGACCTGTCGGCGGTGGTCGCGCTGCACGAACTGACCCACCTTCCGGTCATAGTAGACCCCAGCCATGCGACCGGGCTTTCAAGGTTTGTCGAGCCGCTCGCTCTGTCCGCCGCGGCCGCCGGGGCCGACGGGCTGATGATTGAGGTCCACAACGACCCGCAGCGCGCCCTCTGCGACGGTCCCCAGTCGGTCACCCCGGAACAGTTCTCAAAAATTGCTGAGAAGGTGCGGCGGGTTCGGGAGGCGCTGGCAGAATGACTGTCGGAATTGTAGGGCTGGGGCTCATCGGCGGCTCGCTGGCAAAGGCATATAAAAAGGCAGGCGGGATAACAGTTTTGGGTTCCGACATAGATACCCAGACCGAGCGGCTGGCTCTCCTCTCGGGCGCCATCGACTCGACTCTCACCGAACAGACGCTCGGCGACTGCGACTGCATATTTTTAGCCGTCCTCCCGTACGCTGCTATCGAGTGGCTGAATACCAATGCCGACAAAATATCGCCCCGCACGCTGGTTATCGACTGCTGCGGCACAAAGTGCAGAATCTGCGAGGTCGGCTTCAGTCTGGCCGGAAAATACGGCTTTGAGTTTGCCGGCGGCCACCCTATGGCCGGCATTCACAAGTGGGGGTTTGCCCACAGCCGAGCCGACCTGTTCTCGGGCGCCTGCTTTGTCATAGTCCCCCGCGTATATGACGACATCTCGCTGCTTGAACGCATAAAGCAGTTTGTGTTGCCCGCCGGATTTGCCGGCATTTCGGTGACCACCGCCGAAGAGCACGACCGCCGGATTGCCTTCACCTCGCAGCTTGCCCATATTGTCTCAAACGCCTATATCAAAAGTCCGACGGCAAAGGAGCACCGGGGAGTCTCGGCCGGCTCGTATCAGGACCTCACCCGGGTCGCGTGGCTGAATCCCGGCATGTGGACCCCGCTTTTCCTTGAAAACAGCGAAAATCTGATATGCGAGCTTGACACTTTGATAAAAACGCTCGGCGAATACCGCGAAGCACTCGCGTCGAGCGACGACAAGACGCTCTTCCGGCTGCTCGACGAGGGAAGGCGTCGCAAGGAGGAGGTGGACGGAAATTAAAACTACTGTTCTCACTGTCAGCACGCCCTCAAAAAAATATGACGTAATCCTGGGGCGCGGGATTCTGGCCGAGGCCGGCCGGCTGGCCGCCGGGGTCAGGCGGCCAGGGCGGGCGGTCATTGTCACAGACAGCAATGTCGACCTGCTGTACTCTGACCGGCTCGCCGCCTCTATCCGTGAGGCCGGATTTGACGCGGTGAGATTTGTCTTTCCTGCCGGCGAGAAGTCAAAAAATGCCCCGACCCTGCTCTCACTGCTGAATTTCATGGCCGAGAGCAGGATTACAAGGGCGGACACCGTCTTTGCGCTGGGCGGCGGGGTGGTCGGCGACCTCGCCGGGCTTGCCGCCTCGCTCTACATGCGCGGGGTCGGGCTGGTTCAGTTGCCCACCACCCTGCTTGCCGCCGTCGACTCCTCTGTCGGCGGGAAGACAGCGGTCGACCTTCCGGCCGGGAAAAACCTCATGGGGGCCTTTTACCAGCCCGACCTGGTAATCTGCGACACCGACACGCTCGACACGCTCCCGCCATCCGAGTTTTCAAACGGCTGCGCCGAGATGATAAAATACGCTTTTATCCGCGACGCGGCGATTCTAAATATTCTCGGCGACCGCCCCCTTGACGACCTTATCTCCCGGTGTGTCACCATCAAGCGCGACATCGTGGCAGCCGACGAGCACGACCGGGGCGAGCGGCAGCTGCTCAACTTCGGCCACACATTCGGCCACGCAATTGAAAAATACAGCGGCTACACAATCCCCCACGGCAGCGCGGTTGCCGCCGGCATGGTGATAATGACCACCGCCGCCGTCAGGAAAGGCTTGTGCGATGCCGGCAGCCTTGAGCAATTGATATCGGCGCTGCGCTCCTGCGGCCTGCCGGTCGAGACACATTATTCCGAGGCCGAACTGTTTGACACAATTTTAAGCGACAAAAAGCGCGTATCCGACCGGATAACACTTGTTATCCCGCGTCGGGTCGGGCTGTGTGAGCTGACGGAGGTCAGTCTTGACAGAGCCCGCGAGTTTCTCAGGCTCGGGTTGGGAGGAATATAGATATGGAAGTAATCATCACTCCCCGGGCGCTCGGAGGCAGTATTGCCGCCATCCCCTCAAAGTCACACCTGCATCGGCTGCTCATCTGTGCAGCGCTCGGAGACTCACCTCTGAAAATCCCCTATCCGGCCGGCACAATGTCGGGGGATATCAAAGCCACGCTCGGATGCCTTGCCGCACTCGGCTCTGACATAAAGCCCGGAGACGGCTGCCTTGTGGTCGGCCCGCTCGACCGCGGGGCCACGGGTGTTGCGCGGCTTGACTGCGGCGAGAGCGGCTCGACATACCGCTTTCTGGTCCCCGTGGTCTTAGCGCTGGGGCGCCCGGCGGTCTTTCGCCTCTCGGGGAGGCTGCCAAGCCGCCCTATGGACGACCTTTTCTCGGCCCTTGAGGTTCACGGCGCCAAAATCCGGGGCAAAGGCAGCCCGGATGTGTTTGTCTCGGGCCGAATTTCGCACGGAAAATATGAGATTCCCGGCAATATATCCTCCCAGTATGTCACCGGCCTTTTGCTGGCGCTGCCGCTCCTTGCGGGGGAGAGCGAAATTATAATCACCGGCAAACCCGAGTCAGCCGGCTACATCAATATGACGCTCGGCGTGCTTCGGGATTTTTCGGTTGAAGTCAGGCAAACTCCGACCGGCTACCATATACCTGCCCCGCAGAAAATCAGCCCGACACGGGCTATCATGCCCGAGGGCGACTGGTCTAACTCGGCATTCTGGCTAGCTGCCGGAGCCATGCGGGGGGAAGGCATCAGGGTCACCGGCCTGCGGCGCGACACCACGCAGGGCGACAGCGCGATGTGCGAAATCCTGCGGCGCTTCGGCACCCGGGTTGAGGGAAACTGCGATTGTGTCGCGGTCAGCCCCAGCAGGCTGCGCGGGATAAGTGTCAACGCCGCCGACATACCCGACCTTGTGCCGGCAATCGCGGCGGTTGCGGCCGCGGCCGAAGGGGTCACGGTAATTGAGAAGGCCGGGCGCCTCAGGCTCAAGGAAAGCGACCGGCTGAGCAGCGTCTCGGCGACACTTAACGCTCTGGGCGGGTGTGCCGTGACCGGGGATAACTCGATTACAATATACGGCACCGGCGGGCTTGTCGGCGGGAAAGTCGAGTCTTTTGCCGACCACAGAATTGCAATGATGGCGGCGGTCTGCTCGGTTATCTGCAAGAATAACGTTATAATTTCGAATGTCGAGGCGACAGACAAATCCTATCCCGGCTTCTTCTCTGATTTTGCCGCGCTGGGCGGCAGTGTCATTAAAGGAGACTAACTATTAAATGTCAAGCCCAAAAACAAAAATTTTGCAAAAAAATGCGCCGCCCTTGACAAACAGCATTCAGATGCTGAGCAAAAACAGCGAGGGCGAC